>NZ_JALBGZ010001153.1:0-1296 GCF_023006515.1 Bradyrhizobium sp. PRIMUS42 | reverse complement strand
CGCCGAGATGGCCGAGCGCGATCAGCGCCAGCGCCGCGTCGAACACGTTCATCTCCGCGGCCATCAGCTCGCCCTTGACGTAGGACAGCACGCGATGGCGGACGAAATCGAAATCGCCGGCGGGATCGATCGCGGCCTGCGCCGCCAGCGGCAGCGCCAGGAAGGCCGCATAACAACGGCCGAAATAGGCGCTGTAGAGCTCCGGCAGGTAATAGATGTGCGAGCGCGGATTGGCGAAGGCGCCGCTGGCGGCCAGCCGCTTCTGGAAGCCGATGATGCGATGCACCGTGGCGAGCCGCGACGGCGTCTCCAGGATTTTCCAGCGTGCGAGGTTGCGAAAGCTGACCTCGAGAATGTCGAGATTGAGCGTCGGATCGAGGTCGTTGCCGTAGGGACGCTCGCCCGCGAGATTGTCGATCCAGGTCGCGACCCCGCCCTCATAGTCGATATTGTCGTTGAGCGGCACGGTCACGCGCGGCGCGTTGATGCCGGCGCGCACCTGGTAGCCGGAATAGAAATCGAGCAGCGGCTGGTCGATGATCGCGTCGGTGCAGCCGGCCTGCGTCGCTGCCGAGATCGAGCACGCCGTGGTGTCACAGTCAGGCACGTAAATGCCGAAGCCGAGGTCCTGCTTGATCTGCGCGAAGTAGCGGGAGAAGCGCGGATGCGGCGCGGGCGCCAGCGCGGTGATGACGTTGAAGCGTGCGCCGTCGATGCCCTCGACCTCCTCGCGGCTGATGTTGACGCAGAAATCCACCATGTCGGCGATGGCGCGCTCTGCCGCGACCTTGTCGGCCGATGAGGCGAGCCCGGTCTCGCCATAGCTCAGCAGCGCCTCGATGAAGAACGCGTCGTAATAGGCCGAGCGGTGCTGGATCTGCACCGGCTCCCACATCGGCTCGGCGATGCCGGTCCAGGGCGGATTGACGACGGCCCGTGCCGGCGAACGCGCGATGAAGACGCGGGCGAGGTTGAACAGCAGCGAGGAATTCTTGTAGCCGCGGGCGTTGAGGCCTGTGAGCGCCATGATCAGCTCGCGGCCGCGGAAATCGGGATCGCCGATCAGGTTGAAGGCGGCATAGGTCGGCAGGAAACCGTTTCGGCGGTAGGAGCCGAGCAGATGCTGCGCGCAATCGCGGATTACGCCGTCGATCTGCGTCTGCGGCGGCGCGGAGCCGGTGAATATCGCCGGCGGCGGTTTGGGATGGTCGGTAGCGATGCTGTCGACGAGATCGGCGACTGGCTGGCCGACCGCCGCCCAGTCGGGTTCGGTCTCGTCGCGGGCGCGAACCAGCG
>NZ_JALBGZ010001152.1:0-1299 GCF_023006515.1 Bradyrhizobium sp. PRIMUS42 | reverse complement strand
AGCCGGGCTCGCAGGCGCCAGCGGCGGGCTCGCAACCGCGTGCTTGCGGCGCAGCCGCGCACCGAGATGGCGGATCTTCTGGATCAAATCGTGATGAAAGATATCCGCGGCCGACGCCTCGCGCGTCGATTCCGGCTTTGGAATATAATCGGCCGCGCCGAGCGACAGCGCCTTGAAGCTGATCTCCGCGTTGCGGCGGGTCAGCGTCGAGGCCATGATGATGACCAGATCGCGCTTCTTCGCCAGGAGTTGCGGCAGCGCCGAGATGCCGTCGAGCTCGGGCATTTCGATGTCGAGCACGGCAACGTCGGGATTGATGCGTTCGACCTGGTTGACCGCTTCGAGCCCGGTGCGCAGCGAAGCCGCGACTTCCATGTCGTGCTCGGCGCCGATCCAGCGCGAGATCAGACCGCGAATGACGACGGAATCGTCGACGATCATCACCCGCAGCGGTCCCGCTTCGCGCGAGCCGGTCGAAGTCGAATTACCTGCGAACGCAACGCTCATTACTCACCAACTCAGACTGAAAGGATACAGTTGAAAACAGGCGCCGAAGGATCCGTTCGGCTTCCGGCCGTTCGTTCAGATAAGGCCGACTTCCTGGAATTTCGCCGTCACGATGTCCTTGTCGAACGGCTTCATGATGTACTCGTTGGCGCCCGCATGCAGCGCGCGCGCGATATGCGCGACGTCGTTCTCGGTGGTGCAGAATACGACCTTGGGCTGGTCGCCGCCGGGCATGCGCCTGAGATGGCCGAGGAACTCATAGCCGTCCATCACGGGCATGTTCCAGTCGAGCAGCACCGCATCGGGCAAGCCACGCTTGCAGGCTTCCAGCGCCTTCTCACCGTCCTCGGCCTCGAGGATTTGGAAGTCGAGGCCCTCCAGGATCCGGCGCGCAACCTTGCGGATGACGCTGGAATCATCAACGACGAGACAAGTTCGCATGTGAACCTCCTTCCTCCCCCTTTGCGGAGGCACTTCCAATTGCAAGTCCATCGGCGGCGAGGCCGCCGTATCAGGCCGCCATCATCTCGGGCGCGAGCTCGAGGACGCGATCGACGTCGAGGACGACCATGAGCTGTCCGTCGAGGCGGTGGACGCCGCCGGCGAGCTTGGCCATGCGGGGATCGAGGTTGACGGGGTTCTCTTCCATGCCGGCTTCGGGCAGGCGCAGCACCTCGCCGATCTGGTCGATCAGCAGGCCATAGGATTCGCCGCGCAGGTCGACGCCGACCGCCATCGGCACCTTGCCGTCCTCAGGCTGCGGCAGGCCGAGACGGGCGCGCATGTCGACCA
>NZ_JALBGZ010001151.1:0-1302 GCF_023006515.1 Bradyrhizobium sp. PRIMUS42 | reverse complement strand
ACCGGCACGCTTGGCGCGCTGGCGTTGGCGCTGACCTTCGCGCTGGAGAAGGGTTGGCTCACCATCGCGCTGGCGCTGATGTCGCTCGGCACCGCCTGGATCTCGCTGCAGCGGCCGATCCCGTTCCTGCGCTGGCTCGCCGCCATCTTCGCGGGGCTCGTCACCGCGCGCATCGCCTATGATCCATGCATCGTCGGCGATGCCGTCGGCACCACGCCGATCTTCAACTGGCTGCTCTGGGGCTACGGCCTGCCGGCGGCATCGTTCTGGGGCGCGAGCATCTTCCTGCGCCGCCGCGCCGACGATGCGCCGCTGCGCATGGTCGAGACGGCCGCGATACTGTTCACCGCGCTGCTCGCCTTCATGGAGATCCGGCACTTTGCGACCAATGGCCGGATGACCTCGCCGCCGTCGCTGCTCGAATTCGCACTGCAAGTCTGCATCACGCTCGCGATGGCGATCGGGCTTGAGCGGCTGCGGCTGCGCAGCCATAGCGTCGTGCACAATGTCGGCGCGGTCGTGCTCACGGCGATTGCCGGGTTCATCAGCGTGTTCGGTCTGTTGATCCTGGAGAATCCGTTACTGTTCTCCGGCGTCAATGTCGGCGGCCTCGTCTTCAACCTGCTGCTGCTCGGCTACGCTCTGCCGGCAGTGCTGATGCTGCTGCTGTCATATGCGGTGGCGGGCCATCGTTCCGTCGCCTACGCCAACACGATCGCAGGTGGCGCGCTGGTGTTCGCGCTCAGCTATGTGACGCTGGAGATCCGCCGCTTCTATCACGGCCCGGTCCTGCTCTACGGCGGCACCACGGGGGCGGAGCAATATACCTATTCGATCGGCTGGCTCGGCTTCGGCGTGGTGTTGCTCGGCGTCGGCATCCTCGTCAACTCCGAGCGGGCGCGGCTGGCGTCGGCCGCGGTCATCGCGCTGACCATCCTCAAGGCCTTCGTCATCGACATGTCGACATTGACCGGCGTCTACCGGGCGCTGTCGTTCATGTGCCTCGGCATCGTGCTGGTCGCGATCGGCTGGCTCTACCAGCGGATCCTGTTCCGGCGGCAGGTCGCGCCGCCGCCGGCTCCGGCTCCGCAGACGGGCGCGTAGGGATCAGGCCGCGCGGACCGACTCCAGGAACTGCGCGACCTCGACCTTGAGACGCGTGCTGTCGGT
Organism: Bradyrhizobium sp. PRIMUS42; assembly: GCF_023006515.1. Taxonomy (NCBI): domain Bacteria; kingdom Pseudomonadati; phylum Pseudomonadota; class Alphaproteobacteria; order Hyphomicrobiales; family Nitrobacteraceae; genus Bradyrhizobium; species Bradyrhizobium sp. PRIMUS42. The sequence goes on along the minus strand of NZ_JALBGZ010001151.1, from coordinate 132 downwards.
CGCCAGCGATTTCGCCGCCGACAGCACCCCGTGATCAACGAACAGGCCGCCATTGCGGTATTCGGCAAGCCCAGTGAGGCCGTCGATGTCGGTAACGACAAATCCGGCGCGCTGCAGCGGCTCGATCAGCGA
>NZ_JALBGZ010001150.1:0-1303 GCF_023006515.1 Bradyrhizobium sp. PRIMUS42 | reverse complement strand
CGCGCCGATGGGCGCGGGGGCCGGGCAAGGCGAGATGTCGAGAAGCGAGGCGCTGCGCTCGCCGCAATACCTGATCCTGCTCGCGACCAATTTCTTCTGCTGCGCCACCCATTCCGGTCCGATCATCCACACCGTCAGCTATGCGATCAGCTGCGGCATTCCGCTGGTCGCGGCGGTGACGATCTACAGCATCGAGGGATTTGCCGGCCTTGGCGGTCGCATCGCCTTCGGCCTGATGGGCGACCGGTTCGGCGCCAAGCGCGTGCTGGTCTCGGGCCTGCTGCTCCAGGCGTTCGGTGCGCTCGCCTATGTCTTCGCGCATCAGCTTGCGACCTTCTACGCGGTCGGGGCCGTCTTCGGCTTCATCTATGCGGGCACCATGCCGCTCTACGCCGTTCTCATTCGCGAGAACTTTCCGCTGCGCATGATGGGCACGGTGATCGGCGGCACAGCGATGGCCGGCAGCCTCGGCATGGCCACCGGCCCGCTTGCCGGCGGTCTGATCTACGACGCGTTCTCCAGCTACGCCTGGCTCTACATTGCCTCCTGGGCGATGGGCCTGGGCGCGTTCCTGATGGCGATGACATTCCGCCCCTTCGCGAAGCCGCAAGGGCAAGCGGCGCCGGTCGCGGCGTGAAGTCGAGATCGAGGCGCAGCGTCAGAGCTGCGCCTCGATCGTCGCCTTGTCGATCACCGACCAGACCTGTCGGATCGTTCCATCCTGGAACGCGTAGAACACGTGCTCGGCGAAGGACACGCGCTTCCCGTTGACGGCAAGTCCAAGGAACGAACCGACCGGCGTGCAATCGACTTCAGTCGCGCAGCGATCCCCGGCGGATCCGACATCAGCAGCTCGATGTCGAAGCGCAGATCCGGAATGTCGCGAAAATCCTGCTCCAGCATCGCGCGATAGCCTGACAGACCGCGCGGCCGGGCGTTGTGAGTGACCTCGTCATGCACGTATTGTCCGAGTGCCGCCCAGTCCTGCCGGTTCAGGCAGGCGATGTAGCTGCGGTAGGTGTCGGCGAGACCGCCTCTGGACATATCGAAGCCCTGCGGCTTCGACCCTAACGCACTGACATCGCGAACCGGTCCAGCTTACAGCCGCTTTTCAAAGAACAGGTCCGGATAGGGATCGTCGTTGTAGCGCGAAATCTCGCGCCAGCCCGTGGTGCGGTAGAGCTGGCCGGCCTCGGGCAGGGCGCTGTTGGTGTCGAGCCGCAATAGTGCAATGCCGAGCCCGCGCGCAGCGTCCTCGGTTGCGTCCATCAGGCGCCGACCGAGCCGCAATCCGCGCGCGGCG
>NZ_JALBGZ010000114.1:0-11958 GCF_023006515.1 Bradyrhizobium sp. PRIMUS42 | reverse complement strand
GGCGAAGCGCGTGGCCTCGACGCTGGTCGGATTCGCCTCCAGCGTGACTTCGACGTCGCCTGCGACGGTCCAGTGCTTGCCGATCGCGTCGAGCACGGCGCCGACGGTTGCAGGCTGCATCAGGGACGGCGTGCCGCCGCCGAGGAAGATCGAGGTGACTTCGCGGCCCGGCGCGCGCTGCGCGGTCGTTTCGATCTCACGTGCGAAGGCGGAGGCGAAGCGCGCCTCGTCGATCGCGGCGTGGCGGACGTGGCTGTTGAAGTCGCAATAGGGACATTTCGACAGGCAGAATGGCCAGTGCACGTAGACGCCGAAGGCTTCCTTAGCGCGGCTCAAGGCAGATCTCCGCCAGTTTCACGAAGGCGCGGGCGCGGTGCGACAGGCCGAGCCCAAGCGGTGGCAGGCCATGCTTCTCGATGCTTTCCATCTCGCCGAAAGTGCGGTTGTGGCCATCGGGCAAGAACATCGGATCGTAGCCGAAGCCGGCATTCCCGCGCGGCGGCCAGACCAGCGTGCCGTCGACGCGCGCCTCGACCTCTTCCAGATGGTCGTCGGGCCAGGCGACGCAGAGTGCGGAGACGAAGTGCGCCTTGCGCTTGTCCGGCGTGGTGGCGCCGCGCTCCTGCAACAGCCGCTCGATCTGCGCCATCGCCGCGTTGAAGTCCTTGCTCGGACCGGCCCAGCGCGCGCTGTAGATGCCGGGCGCGCCGTCCAGCGCGTCGACCACGATGCCGGAATCATCGGCGAAGGAGGGAAGCTTGGTCGCCTTGGCCGCCGAGATCGCCTTGATCGCCGCGTTGCTGCGGAAATCGCTGCCGGTCTCGTCCGGTTCCGCGAGGCCGAGCTCGCCGGCCGACACCGCCGCGATGCCGTACGGCGCAAGCAGCTCCCGCATCTCGGCGAGCTTGCCGGGATTGTGGGTCGCGATAACGAGCTTGTCCGTGATTCGGCGGTGCATGGGCCTATTGACTACGCCACAGCCAGTTTCTGCAAGTCTACCAGACGGGCGACGCCCTTGCGCGCCAGCGCCATCAGCCCCAGGAACTCATCCTGTGTGAACGGCTCGCGTTCCGCCGTGCCCTGCACCTCGATGATGCGGCCATCGCCGGTCATGACGAAATTGGCGTCGGTCTGGGCTTCGGAATCCTCGGCGTAGTCGAGATCGAGCACCGGCGTGCCGTTGTAGATGCCGCAGGAGATCGCGGCGACGTTGTCGCGCATGACGTTGGCCTTGATCATGTTGCGCGCCTTCATCCAGTTGATGCAATCGGCGAGCGCGACCCAGGCACCGGTGATCGAGGCCGTGCGGGTGCCGCCGTCGGCCTGGAGCACGTCGCAATCGACCGTGATCTGGCGCTCACCGAGCGCTTCCAGATCGACGATGGTGCGAAGCGAGCGGCCGATCAGGCGCTGGATCTCGACGGTGCGGCCGCTTTGCTTTCCGGCGGAGGCCTCGCGGCGGGTGCGTTCTGAGGTCGCGCGCGGCAGCATGCCGTATTCGGCGGTGACCCAGCCGCGGCCCTGGCCCTTCAGCCACGGCGGCAGGCGGTCTTCCAGCGTGGCGGTGACCAGCACATGGGTGTCGCCGAATTTCACGAGGCAGGAGCCTTCCGCATATTTGACCACGCCACGCTCCAGCGTCACGGGGCGCAATTCGTCGGGCGCACGGCGGCTTGGCCGCATGGGAAATCCTCCAAAACTCGCAGGTGTAGGGCTGTTGGCGGTGCTTGTAGGGGGGGTGAGGGTGGGCGGCAAGGTTTTTTCACCCCTGATTTCGTGCCCGCAAACACCACGCTTGTCAGAAGCGCCCGGGATGGACAAATTATGAGCATCTGAGAGGAGTTACCGTCGGTGGCCCATCACGATCCGATCCAGCTGATCGCGCCGCGCGCAGGCCTTGCCCAGCTCAACGAGCGTTCCCGCGACATCTTTCGTCAAATTGTCGAAAGCTATCTCGCGACCGGTGAGCCCGTGGGCTCGCGCAATATCTCGCGCCTGATCGCGATGCCGCTGTCGCCGGCCTCGGTCCGCAACGTCATGGCCGATCTGGAACAGCTCGGCCTGATCTACGCGCCCCACACCTCCGCCGGCCGGCTGCCGACGGAACTGGGCTTACGCTTTTTCGTCGATGCCCTGATGCAGGTCGGCGACCTCACTGAGGCTGAGCGGGCGGCGATCCAGAGCCAGCTTGCCACCGTAGGCCAGGCGCAATCGGTCGAGGCGGCGCTGGACCAGGCCTTGACGCGGCTGTCGGGACTGACCCGTGCCGCCGCGGTGGTGCTGACGCCAAAATCCAATGCGCGGCTGAAGCATATCGAATTCGTCCGGCTGGAACCGGAAAAGGCGCTGGTGATCCTGGTTGGCGAGGACGGCCAGGTCGAAAACCGCGTGCTGTCGCTGCCCCCCGGAGTTCCCTCCTCGGCGATCACCGAGGCCGGCAATTTTCTCAATGCGCGGATTCGCGGCCGCACCCTGGCCGAGGCGCGGCTCGAGCTCGAGACTGCGCTCGGGGAAGCCCGCGCCGAGCTCGATCAACTGACGCAGAAGGTGATCTCGGCCGGAATCGCAAGCTGGTCCGGCGGCGAGAACGAGAACCGGCAGCTCATCGTCCGCGGCCACGCCAATCTGCTGGAGGATCTCCACGCGCTGGAGGATTTGGAGCGGGTGCGCCTTTTGTTCGACGATCTCGAAACCAAGCGCGGCGTCATCGACCTCCTAGGCCGGGCCGAGACCGCCGAAGGCGTGCGCATCTTCATCGGCAGCGAGAACAAGCTGTTTTCCCTGTCAGGCTCCTCCACCATCATCTCGCCCTATCGGGATGCCGCCGGCCACATCGTCGGCGTCCTGGGCGTGATCGGCCCGACCCGGCTGAATTATGCCCGCGTGATCCCGACCGTGGACTACGCCGCCCGCATCGTCAGCCGGCTGCTGGGGGGCTGACCGGCGTTTCCGCCGATCACGGGCGCTTGATTTTCATGGCTCCAGGCCCGATATCCGGGCCAACAATCCCTGGAAACGAGTTCGAGATTAGAGCCGATGACCGATCGAGACCGGCAACCCGAAGACACGACCGCGCCGACGCCCGAGCCCGTGGTGTCGAAGCCCTACATCATGCCCGACGATCCCGAGCCCGGCTCGGTCGAAACGTTGCAGAAGGAAGCCACTGAGGCGCGCGACCGCATGCTGCGGACGCTGGCCGAGATGGAGAATCTGCGCAAGCGCACCGCCAAGGAAGTCGCTGACGCCCGCCTCTATGGCATCACCGGCTTTGCCCGCGACGTGCTCGACATCGCCGACAATCTCCAGCGCGCGCTCGATGCCGTTCCGGCCGAAGCCCGTGCCACGGCCGATCCCGGCCTGATCTCGCTGATCGAGGGCGTCGAGCTCACCGAGCGCTCGCTGCTCAACGCGCTGGAAAAGCATGGCGTGAAGAAGCTCGATCCGCAGGGCCAGAAGTTCGACCCGAACTTCCACCAGGCGATGTACGAAGTGCCCGATCCGTCGGTACCCTCGGGCACCGTGGTCCAGATCATGCAGGCGGGCTATACCATCGGCGAGCGCGTGCTGCGTCCGGCTTTGGTCGGCGTCGCCAAGGGCGGTGCAAAGGCCGCTCCGGCGGCGAACAACAACGAGTCCAGCGACGCGCCGAACTGAGTTTGGCGTCATTCCGGGGCGATGCGAAGCATCGGACCCGGAATCTCGAGATTCCGGGTTCGGCTCTTCGAGCCGCCCCGGAATGACAGCTCGGAAATCCTACGCACCCGCCGCGATATCCGCAGACTGAATCCGCTTCACGCCGGCCTTGGCCATATCGGCCCAGGCTTTTGCCAGCGAACCCTGCGTGTCGATGCCGCGGCAGGCGTCTTCCACCACATAGACCTCGAAGCCTGCCTTGCGCGCGTCGAGCGCGGTCCAGGCGACGCAGAAGTCCGTCGCCAGCCCTGCAACGAAGACGCGCTTGATCTTGCGCCCCTTGAGGTATCCGGCAAGTCCCGTCGAGGTCTTGCCGTCGGCCTCTAGAAAGGCCGAATAGCTATCGACGTCCTTGTGAAAGCCCTTGCGGATGATGAGTTCGGCGTGCGGGATCGCAAGGTCCTTCGACAGCGCGGCTCCGTCGGTGCCCTGCACGCAATGGTCCGGCCACAGCACCTGCTTGCCGTAGGGAAGGTCGACGGTCTCGAACGGCTTCTTGCCCGAATGCACTGACGCGAACGAGACGTGGCCCGGCGTGTGCCAGTCCTGCGTCATCACCACATTCGCAAACGCTTTCGAGATCTTGTTGATGACGGGCACCACCTGCTCGCCCTCTTTCACCGCGAGGCTGCCGCCGGGCAGGAAGCAGTTCTGCACGTCGATCACGAGCAGCGCGGAGGTCTCGTCAGGCTTGATAGATGCCGCTGCAAACAGCGCGGTTGGTGCGAGGCTCGCCAGCGCCGTCGTTCCGAGCATTGCCAAGACTTGTCGTCGGTCCAGCATCATTCGCCTCCCTTGGGATGATCCAACGGAAGCGAAGCCTAGTTCCGTTCGTATACGAACAGAAGCCCGAAAATGCAGCCGGCTCTGGCGAGGGGGTGGGCGGTCGACGCGCGAAGCGCGGCGGGTGAGGGCTGCCTCCTCTGTGGGAGCCTTCGTTGTGGAGACACCCTCTCCCCAACCCTCCCCCGCAAGCGGGGGAGGGAGCGCATCTCGCGCGGAGATGCAGCTACCCCTTCGGCTGAATGCCGTCGCGCACGGCGCGGAAGCGGGTGAAGGCGGCGAGCCATTGCTCGCGCGGGGCGCTGGCGATGATGCGCAGCGAGGCGCCGCCGCTCGAGAAGCGGATCCACTGCACCACGGTCACCGGGACCTTGTCCTTGCCGCTGACGCCGTCGATCCGGGTCTCGAAGCCCTGCTGGCCGTTGATGCGGATCGGCTCGGACATGGTGACGCGCGATTCGCGCACGCCGGGGATCTGCAGCGCCGCTTCCTGGGCGAAGCGGGCGCGGTCGTCGGCCTGTTGCGGGGTGGCGCCGATCACGCCGAGGATCATGAACGGCTTCGATTCATAGCCGGTGCTCTCGTCGCCGTCGGCCAGGATGATGCTGGAGCCAGGCGCCAGCGTGCGGATGTCCTTGAAGTCGGCGAGATCGGTCATCTTGAAGGGCATCAGCGCGATCTGCTCCTCGGCCGAGACCTGCTTGCGGGTGGTGACGCTCGCAAACATCTGCCGCACCGCTTCATCCGTGTAGATCTTGGTCGCATTCTCCGGGATCTGCACCGCGACATAACCGGAGAAGCCGGCGCCCGGCACGATCATCGAATAGCGCTTCACCGGGGTCTCGCCGGCCTTGCCGCTTTCGGTGGTGAAATAGGCAAGGCCCGCGGGGGTCTCGACCTTGTCCTGCTTGACGCCATTCGCGCCGGCCGGATTGGAATTGAAGGCGCTCACGACCTCGCCATAGGCCGCCGGCGGCAGCTCGGTGATCAGCACCTTGACGCTGCCATCCTCGCTCTCGAAGCCCGGAAAGGTTTTTGCCGTGTTGAGACCGACCAACGGCACCATGCCGAGGCGCAAGCCGGGCGGAAACACGGCGTCAGCGGCAAGCGCCGGAAACGCGGAGGCAACGAAGAGGGCGAGCGCGGCGAGGGGGCGGATCAGCTTCATGGGCACTCTGATTGGTTCACATTGAGGCCGTTCGATGGTCGGCGACCGGGCCGCTTTGTCGCGCGAAGCAGCCGTAGCGGCGGCACGGCCGGCCGCCTTTTACCGGGTTTGGGCTTGCGGTAACAGGGCGAGGACCGGGTGCGGTAGCGGGGGGCTTGCCGAGGTCTGAACCTGTTAATATTTCCTCACCCGCAAGGCGGTGAAGCCCGGATATGTTCTTCCAAAACCCAATGTTTTCGCGGCAGAAACCTGGCTTCGGTCCTTGCGGCCCCCTCCCCCCCTCCTATATGAGCCTCAATCATCGCAATATCGCGGATGTTTGATCTTAGGGGGTTTCGGTTTGGGTGCCTTCTGGGCCCAGCCAACCTGCCGCAAAAACAAGGATATCAGGACCATGGGAAAGGTCATTGGGATCGACCTCGGCACCACCAATTCGTGCGTCGCCGTGATGGATGGCAAGAACGCCAAAGTCATCGAGAATTCCGAAGGCATGCGCACGACGCCCTCGATCGTCGCCGTCACGGACGACGGTGAGCGCCTCGTCGGCCAGCCGGCCAAGCGCCAGGCCGTTACCAATCCCGAGCGCACCTTCTTCGCGGTGAAGCGCCTCATCGGCCGCCGCTACGACGACCCGATGGTCGAGAAGGACAAGAAGCTCGTCCCCTACAAGATCGTGAAGGCTTCCAACGGCGACGCCTGGGTCGAGGCCGACGGCCAGACCTACTCGCCCTCGCAGGTCTCGGCGTTCATCTTGCAGAAGATGAAGGAGACCGCGGAAGCCCATCTCGGCCAAAAGGTCGACCAGGCCGTCATCACCGTTCCCGCCTACTTCAACGACGCCCAGCGCCAGGCGACCAAGGACGCCGGCAAGATCGCGGGCCTCGAAGTGCTGCGCATCATCAACGAGCCGACCGCGGCCGCGCTTGCTTATGGCCTCGACAAGACCAAGACCGGCACCATTGCGGTGTACGATCTCGGCGGCGGCACGTTCGATATCTCGATCCTCGAGATCGGCGACGGCGTGTTCGAGGTGAAGTCGACCAACGGCGATACCTTCCTCGGCGGCGAAGACTTCGACATGCGCCTGGTCGGCTATCTCGCCGACGAATTCCAGAAGGAGCAGGGCATCAACCTGCGCAACGACAAGCTCGCGTTGCAGCGCCTGAAGGAAGCCGCTGAAAAGGCCAAGATCGAGCTGTCCTCGACGACGCAGACCGAGATCAACCTGCCCTTCATCACGGCGGACCAGACCGGCCCGAAGCATCTGACGATGAAGCTCACCCGCGCCAAGTTCGAGGCGCTGGTCGACGACCTCGTCCAGAAGACCGTCGAGCCCTGCCGCAAGGCTCTGAAGGACGCCGGCGTCACCGCCGGTGAGATCGGCGAAGTGGTTCTGGTCGGCGGCATGTCGCGCATGCCGAAGGTCCAGGAAGTCGTGAAGCAGCTGTTCGGCAAGGAGCCGCACAAGGGCGTCAACCCGGACGAAGTCGTGGCGATCGGCGCCGCGATCCAGGCCGGCGTGCTCCAGGGCGACGTCAAGGACGTGCTGCTGCTCGACGTGACCCCGCTGTCGCTGGGCATCGAGACGCTGGGCGGCGTGTTCACCCGCATCATCGACCGCAACACCACGATCCCGACCAAGAAGAGCCAGGTGTTCTCGACCGCCGAGGACAGCCAGAACGCGGTCACCATCCGCGTCTTCCAGGGCGAGCGTGAAATGGCGGCCGACAACAAGATGCTCGGCCAGTTCGACCTGATGGGCATTCCGCCGGCCCCGCGCGGCATGCCGCAGATCGAGGTGACGTTCGACATCGACGCCAACGGCATCGTCAACGTCTCGGCCAAGGACAAGGCCACCGGCAAGGAGCAGCAGATCCGCATCCAGGCCTCCGGCGGCCTGTCGGAAGCCGACATCGAGAAGATGGTCAAGGACGCCGAGGCCAATGCCGAGGCGGACAAGAAGCGTCGCGAGGCCGTGACCGCCAAGAACGAGGCGGATGGTCTGGTGCATTCGACCGAGAAGGCTTTGGCCGAGCACGGTTCGAAGGTCGGCGAGACCGAGCGCCGCGCCATCGAGGACGCCGTCGGCGACCTCAAGGAAGCGCTGAAGGGCGACGATGCCGAGGCGATCAAGGCCAAGACCCAAACGCTGGCCCAGGCGTCGATGAAGCTCGGCGAGGCCATGTACAAGCAGCAGGCCGAGGCCGACGCCAAGAAGGACGCGGCCAAGGACGACGTCGTCGATGCGGAATTCACCGAGGTCGACGACGACAAGAACAACAAGAAGTCCGCCTGAGCCCCGAGAGGGTGACGATGCGGACGGCTTGGACCCCACACGCGCTACCGGCCTCCTCCCTTACGGGGGAGGCCGTCGTGTTGGGCTCGACGGGACGAGTGCCCGTTACGATCAATCAATTCCCAGCCGTTATGCTGAACGTTGCCATGCAGCCCTCTGCCGCCGGGCGGAAGGCCGCCTATATTGTCGCGTGGCGACGTTGTTTCGCTCCGACTTGAATCGCGATTGGATAGACCGAGTCCGACATGTCCACGTCCACCAAGCGCTGCTACTACGAGACCCTCGAGGTCGAACGCGATGCCGACGAAGGCAAGCTGAAGTCGTCGTTCCGCAAGCTCGCCATGAAATTTCATCCCGACCGCAATCCGGGGGATGAGACCAGCGAGGTCAAATTCAAGGAACTCAACGAAGCCTACGAGGTCCTCAAGGACAAGGACAAGCGCGCCGCCTATGACCGTTACGGTCATGCCGCTTTCGAGCAGGGCGGCAGTGGTGGTGCCGGCTTCGGCGCGGGTTTCGCCTCCTCTTTCTCCGACATTTTCGAAGATCTGTTCGGTATGGCCGGGCAGCGCGGCCGCGGCGGTCGCGAGCGCGGTGCCGACCTGCGCTACAACATGGAAATCACGCTCGAGGAAGCCTTTGGCGGCAAGACCGCGCAGATCGAGATTCCGGTCTCGGTCACCTGCGAGGCCTGCTCGGGCATCGGCGCCAAGGCCGGAACCAAGCCCAAGACCTGTTCGACCTGCGGCGGCGCCGGCCGCGTGCGTCAGTCGCAGGGCTTCTTCACACTCGAGCGGACCTGTCCGGGCTGCCAGGGCCGCGGCCAGATGATCGAGGATGCCTGCCCGTCCTGCTCGGGCCAGGGTCGCGTCACCCGCGAGCGGAATCTTTCGGTCAACATTCCCCCGGGTGTCGAGGACGGCACCAGGATCAGGCTCGCCGGTGAGGGTGAGGCAGGGGTCCGCGGCGGTCCGCCTGGCGACCTCTACATCTTCCTGTCGCTGGCCCAGCACCAGTTCTTCCAGCGCGACGGCGCCGATCTGCATTGCCGTGTGCCGATCTCGATGGTGACGGCCGCCCTCGGCGGCGAATTCGAGGTGCCGACCATCGAGAAGAGCAAGGCCAAGGTGAAGGTGCCGGCCGGGACCCAGTCCAACCGCCGATTCCGCATTGCATCAAAAGGCATGCCGGTGCTGCGCTCGCGCCAGATGGGCGACATGTATGTTCAGGTCGTGGTCGAGACGCCGCAGAACCTCACCAAGAAGCAGCAGGAGCTGCTGGCCGAGTTCGAAAAGCTGTCAAGCGGCAACACCCAGCCGGAATCCGAGGGCTTCTTCGCCAAGGTCAAGGATTTCTTCGGTAATCGGGCGAGTTGACTCGGCTTGACCGTACCGCCTTCGGCCTATACGTCTTTATGACCATTTTCTGACACGCCGCGGTCCCGCGGTCCCGTCCGGTCCTGACATGCCATTGCCATCGTCCGCGCGTGCGTTGAAGAAGCCTCGTCTCGATGACGAGGTGCGCTTCCTCAGATCATGGATCGAAAAGCCCCTGCACATGGGCGCCGTGATGCCGTCGGGCAAGCTTTTGGCCCGGACCATGGCCCATTACGTCGATGTCGATTCGGACGCGCCTGTGGTCGAGCTCGGGCCCGGGACCGGCGCCATCACCTCGGCCCTGGTCGAGCGCGGTGTCGATCAGAAGCGTCTCGTCCTCGTCGAATACAATCCCGGCTTCTGCGCGCTGCTGCGCGACCGCTATCCGCAGGCCAAGGTGGTGCAGGGCGATGCCTATCGCCTCCGTGACACGCTCTGGAACGTGCTGAGCGCGCCGGCCTCCGCGGTCGTCTCGGGCCTGCCGCTCGTGACAAAACCGATGCTGACGCGGCTGCGGCTGATCCGCGACGCCTTCACGGCGCTCGCGCCCGGAGCGCCCTTCGTCCAGTTCACCTATGCGGTGGTGCCGCCGATCCCGAAATCGCTGCCCGGCGTGTCCACAGAGGCTTCGGAACGGATCTGGATGAACCTTCCGCCGGCCCGCGTCTGGGTGTATCGCAAGCACTAATTCCGCCGGCTTGGTTCTTTGCGCGGCGGGTTGGTTTCGCCGAACGCATGGAAGCGGATGTCCGCACCCAAAATCCTGATCATTCCCGGCTCGCTGCGTACTGGTTCGCACAATGCGAAGCTGGCGGCGGTCGCCGCCCATGAATTCGCCCAGGCCGGCGTGGATGTCACCCGTATCTCACTCGCCGATTTCCCGCTGCCGATCTATGACGGCGATCTCCAGGCCAAATCCGGCGTGCCCAAGCACGCGATCAATCTCAAGCGCATGATGGGCGCGCATCATGGTGTCCTGATCGTCTCGCCTGAATACAACGCCTCGGTGCCGCCGCTTCTCAAGAACGCGATCGACTGGGTCAGCCGCGTGCACGAGCTGCACGAGGCGCGCGGCGAGGTCTTCCGCAACCGTGCCTTCGCGCTCGCCGGCGCCTCGCAGAGCCGGTTAGGTGCCGCCCGCGCGCTCCAGGCGTTACGGCTGATCCTGACCTCCTGCCACGCCAATGTGATTGCCAGCCAGCTCACCCTCGCCTTTGCCGACCAGGCCTATGACGATATGGACAGGCTCAAGAACGAGGGTGATATCGCCGCGTTGAAGGAGCTGGTGCGGCAGTTGATCGACATTTCCCAACGCATGATGTGAGGTGACATGACTCCAGCCGAGATCGCCCCCAAGGACCGCCTGATCGTCGCGCTCGATCTGCCCAGCGTCGATGCCGCGGAGGCGACGATCAACCGTCTCGGCGACAGCGTCACCTTCTACAAGATCGGTTACCGGCTTGCTTATGCCGGCGGATTGCCGCTGGTCGGCAAGCTCGCCGACAAGGGCAAGAAGGTCTTTCTCGATCTCAAGCTGCACGACATCGGCAACACCGTGACGCAAGGCGTCGAGAGCATCACCAGGCTTGGCGCCACATTCCTCACCGTGCACGCCTACCCACAGACCATGAAGGGCGCGGTCGAAGGCCGCGGCAATTCGAGCCTGAGGATTCTCGCCGTCACAGTGCTGACCTCCTATAACGAGGACGATCTGCATGCGGCCGGCTATCGGCTCGGCGTATCCGAGCTGGTCGAGGCGCGCGCGCAGCAGGCGCAGGTGCTTGGCATCGACGGACTGGTGTCGTCGCCGGAGGAAGTTGGAGCCTTGCGTAAAATCGTCGGCCACCAGATGCATCTCGTCACACCGGGCATCCGGCCGGTCGGTTCGGCGACCGGCGACCAGAAGCGCATCATGACGCCGGGCCGCGCCATCGCCGCCGGCGCCGATTATCTCGTCGTCGGACGGCCGATCGTCGAAGCCGCCGACCCGAAGGCGATTGCGGAAGCCATCCAGGCCGAGATCGCGCAAGCGCTCGGTTGAGCAACAACAGGGAGAAGAACAATGGCAAAGGGCTACTGGATCGGGCGCGTCGATGTGAGCAGTGACGAAGGCTACAAGCCCTATGCCGTCGCCAACGGTCCGATCTTCAGGAAATGGGGCGGCCGCTTCGTCGTCCGCGCCGGCAAGTTCACCACCGTCGAAGGCGCCAGCCGCACCCGCAACGTCGTGATCGAATTCCCGGACTACGAGACCGCGATCGCCTGTTACAATTCGCCCGAATACCAGGCCAACATCAAGGTGCGTCAGCCGCACTCGGTCGCCGACCTCATCATCATCGAGGGCTATGACGGCCCGCAGCCGTCGGACAACTGACGGACACCGTCATTCCGGGGCGGCTCGCAGAGCCGAACCCGGAATCTCGAGATTCCGGGTCTGGTCCTTCGGACCATCCCGGAATGACGGTGAATGTCGCCGCCTGATCCCCCTCGGTTGCCGGAACTGCCTCCCCCCGCTACAACGGCTCCGAAGAGGATCACACCATGTCCGACATGCGCTTGATTGTTGCTGGAGCCGGCGGCCGGATGGGCCGCGCGCTGGTGCGGGCGATTGCCGAGAGCAAAGGTGCGGTGCTGGCCGGCGC
>NZ_JALBGZ010001149.1:0-1305 GCF_023006515.1 Bradyrhizobium sp. PRIMUS42 | reverse complement strand
AGTCGGACAAGGCCACGGATAAAGACAAGGACAAGAAGAACGACAAGGGCGGGAGGAGAGGTCGGCGCCCGCGCAAAAACCACGGCCGGCGCCGGTGACGATGATGGCGCGGACATTGTCGTCCTTGTCGGCCGCGTCGAACGCGTCGATCAGCTCGGCCTGCATCTGCGCGTTGAAGGCGTTGAGCTTGTCGGGTCGATTCAGCGTGATGGTGAGGATCTGCTCGGCGATCTCGTATTTGATCGTCTCATACGCCATGGTGGTTTCCTTCCCTGTCTTGAATTCGGTCTCGCTGAGACGAGATGCATGATCGCCACCGTCCGTCTTGCGCGGACTGGGCACGTGGCGGCCAGTAGAGGAACGTGGATGGCCGGGACAAGCCCGGCCATGACGCATGTTACTTCGCCGGCGGGCTCGGCCAGGGCCGCTGTGGCCCGCGTAAACCTTCAAAGGCCTTGGCCATGCCGAGCACGCCTGTATCGTCGAAGCGGCGGCCGACGATCTGCACGCCGATGGGAAACCCCTTGGAGTCAAAGCCGCCGTTGATCGAGACGGCGGGGTTCTCCGACATATTCCACGGCACGGTATAGGCGATGTGCTCGAACGGCTTGATCGGATCGTTGGTCGGCGAGGCCCATTCCGCCGCATAGTTCACGTTTGGCGCGGTCGGCGAGATTACGTAGTCGAGCTCGCAGAACAGCTTTGACGCCGCCGCGCGGATCGCCATGGTCTGGTTGAAGCCGCGGATGACGTCGACGCCCGACAGCTTGGCGCCGGACTCGCCCCATTTGAAGATATAGGGCAGCACCTTGGCCTGTTCGGCCGGCGTCAGCTTGGCCAGATCGTCCCACATCCGCGCACGCCAGAAGTTGTCGAGGCCATCGAGCATCTCGCGCGTGAGGATGCCGTCGACCTCGGTGACGACGGCGCCGGCGGATTCGAACGCCTTGGCCGCCTTCACCGCGACCTCGCGCACCGGCTTCTCCAGCGCCAAGCCGCAGCCGGGATCGAGCATCAGGCCGACGCGCAGCTTGCGCGGAGATTTCTCCAGGCCCTTCCAGTTGAGCGGTTCGGCGGGCAGGCTCATGCCGTCGCGCCGGTCCGGCTTTGCGATCGCACTCATCATCAGCGCGCAATCGTCGACCGTACGGGTCATGGGGCCGGCGACGCGGCCGACATAAGTGGGATCGATCGGCACCCGGCCAAAACTCGGCTTCAATCCGACGAGGCCGCACCAGCCTGCGGGCAGGCGCACCGATCCGCCGATGTCGGTGCCGAGATGCAGCGGGCCATAGCCGGCCGCAG
>NZ_JALBGZ010001148.1:0-1308 GCF_023006515.1 Bradyrhizobium sp. PRIMUS42 | reverse complement strand
CCAGGCGATGCGGCTGATGGGCAGTCATTTCGTGCTGGGCGAGACCATCGAGCAGGCGCTGGAGCGGGGCCGCCCGCGCTCCGGCCAGAAGCCGCGCTATTCCTTCGACATGCTCGGCGAAGCCGCGCGCACGGCGGCGGATGCCAGCCGTTATTTCAATGCCTATGCCAGTGCGATCGAAACCATCGGCAAGGCGGCGGGCAACCATCCCCTGCCCGACCGGCCCGGCATCTCGGTCAAGCTCTCGGCACTGCATCCGCGCTTCGAGGCGATCAGCCGGGAGCGGGTGATGGCCGAGCTGGTGCCGCTGCTGCTGGACCTCGCGCAGCGCGCCAAGGCCCATGACCTCAACTTCACCGTCGATGCCGAGGAAGCCGACCGGCTGGAGCTGTCGCTCGACGTGATCGCGGCAACGCTCGCCGATCCCTCGCTTACCGGTTGGGACGGATTTGGCCTCGCGGTCCAAGCCTATCAGAAGCGCGCCAGCGCGGTGATCGACTATGTCGACGAACTCGCCCGCGCGCACGACCGCAAGCTGATGGTGCGCCTCGTCAAGGGCGCCTATTGGGACACCGAGATCAAGCGCGCGCAGGAGCGCGGGCTCGACGGCTATCCCGTGTTCACGCGCAAGGCGATGACGGATCTCAACTTCGTCGCTTGCGCGACGAAGCTGCTGGTCTTGCGGCCCCGCATCTTTCCGCAATTCGCCACCCACAATGCGCTGACGGTCGCGACCGTGCTGGAGCTCGCCGGGAATAGCGGCGGCTTCGAATTCCAGCGCCTGCACGGCATGGGCGAAGCGCTGTACGAGCAGCTCGCCAAGGATCATCCTGAGATCGCCTACCGCACCTATGCGCCGGTCGGCAGCCATCGCGACCTGCTGGCCTATCTGGTGCGGCGCCTGCTGGAGAACGGAGCCAATTCCTCCTTCGTGGCGCAGGCCGCCGATTATCGCGTGCCGGTTGCGGCGCTGTTGCAGCGTCCGGCGGATGCCATCGTTCGGCCACAGCAGGCGGCCCATCCCAAGATTCCGCTGCCCGGCGATCTCTTTGCGCCGGAGCGGCGCAATTCGCGCGGCGTCGAATTCGGCGCGCGCGCTGCACTCGACCAGTTGCTGGTTGACGTGAAAGCCGAGACGGCTGACCTCAAGCCGATCGCCGATGCCACGCGGGATCAAGCCCTTGCGGCGGTGACTGCTGCGCGCGCACGGACTGGATGCGAAGATCGTCTCGACCGGCGGCACGCCGAACCTGAAAAATCTCGGCAAGCTGAAGGGCGGCACCGAGCACCGCTTCGGCACCTATATCT
>NZ_JALBGZ010001147.1:0-1310 GCF_023006515.1 Bradyrhizobium sp. PRIMUS42 | reverse complement strand
AGCCCGAGCGCGTCGCGACCTCGGACAGGCAGAGATCGTTGCGGCCGAGCGCGGCCATCACGTCGGCACGCATGAGGTCGAGGCGCGCCGCCGCATGTCCGCGTCCGCGTGCCAGACTTGCATGCTCGGCATCGGTGCCGAGCATGAGGCCGACGAGATCGACCATATGCTGCGCGGTCAGGCGCTGGCCCACCGCGTCGAGATGCGGCGCGTGGTTGGCGGCGAGCGCATGGTAGCGGAAGACGGTCTCGGCGACCGCGCCGTCCGAGAGCACTTGCGACAGCTTGTCCTCGGCGCGCGGATTGATGTCGAGCAGCGCCCGGCGCGGCATGCGGATGCTGGTGAAGCGGTCTTCGTCGGTGTGGCCGACGCTGCCCGTGATGCTCATGTCGACGAGCACCATTTGGGCGGGCGCAAGCTCGACGGTATGGCCGTTCTGCCCGACGCGGACGAGGCCCGCATGTGCGGCGATCAGGACGAGGTCGTCGCTGCCGTCGGCAAGGTGGCTCTGGGTGCGGGAATATTGCGCGGAGGCCCCTTCCGGAATGGCGAGCGCGATGTTGTCGACCACGCTGATCTGGAGCCGGCAATCGATGCTGTCGCCATGGCTCGGCCCGATATCGAGGCCGCAGGAGCCGAAGGCCCGCTCGCGCCATTGCTCGAACGCCGGGCCATGCGGCAGTCCGGTGTATTGGTGAACGAAGATGCCCGGCGCTTTCGCTGCATCCATTTGATTTTTCTCGACCTCTTCCGGCGGCGCGATCAGCGGCGCGACTTCAAATTCCGGGGATTTGACGCCGCGAAAGGCCGGGAGGTTCAAATTGGGAGCGGATTCGGCCGGACTTGTCGGCATGCGACGGCGGGATGGACCGTGGCGACAAAGTCGTAGGCCGCATGAGCGAAGCGACATGCGGGAACAGACGTCCCGGATATCGCTTCGCTCAACCGGGCTACGACGCCTATTTCTTCGCCGGCGCCTGCGGCTGGGACTGCGGCACGGTCTCGATCAGCCTGCCGGAAAACACCGGGGACGAGGTCGGCTGGCCGCTTGGCGAGCCGCCGGCCTGCTCGACGGTGATGGCGTAGGTCGCGCCGTTGACGACCTCGGCATCATAGGAGGCCAGCAGCGGCCGCGCGGTGAAATCGCCGGCGTTGATCACGCCGAGCGAGCGCGGGCGCGGCAGCTTGTCGGAGATCATCCTTCGACCAGCGCGTTGCCGGTCGCGAGCTCACCGAGCTGGAGCTGATCCGGCAGCATTGAGTATTTCACCGGGCCGAACAGGGCTGCGATGATGCCGAACAGGGCGAGG
>NZ_JALBGZ010001146.1:0-1310 GCF_023006515.1 Bradyrhizobium sp. PRIMUS42 | reverse complement strand
CGGCTGCGCCGGCTCCCGCCCCCGCTCTGCCCGTCCAGCCGAGACAGGCCTGCGCCAATCCGAACGCGCTGGGCGTCTCCCGCGTCGTCGAGATCGACACCACCGGCGGTCCAGGCTTCGGCTTCGAGCACTTCAAGCAGTTCGACTTTCTCACCGAGAAGGAAGTCGTGCTGACCTTCGACGACGGTCCGTGGCCGGTCAATACGCCCACGGTTCTGAAGGCACTCGCGGACGAATGCACAAAGGGCCTGTTCTTCTCGGTCGGCAAGCACGCGACCTATCATCCGGAAATCCTGAAACAGGTGCTGGCCCAGGGCCACACGGTCGGCACGCACACCTGGTCGCATGTCAACCTGAACAGCAAGAAGCTGACGGAGCAGCAGGTCAAGGACGAAGTCGAGAAGGGCTTTAGCGCGGTGAGATTTGCGCTCGGCACCAACCCGGCGCCGTTCTTCCGCTTCCCGCAGCTTCAGCACAATCCCGCGATGGTGGCCTATTTCGGCACCCGCAACGTCGCGATGTTCTCGACCGAAATCGACTCCTTCGATTTCAGGAAGGGTGCGACGCCGGAGAAGATCGTCGAGACCGTGATGACCAGGCTCGACAAGCTCGGCAAGGGCATCATCCTGATGCACGATTTCCAGAAGAATACCGGCCTGGCCATGCCGACGCTGCTCGCGCGGCTCAAGGCCGGCGGCTACAAGGTCGTGCAGATGAAGGCCAAGACGACCTTCCAGACGCTGCCGGAATATGACGAGGCGCTGATGAAGGACATGAAGGTGCCGACCGCAAGCACGACCACGCGTCCGATCGCAAGCGTGGTGCAGACGGTTTCGCAGTAAGCTTCACCGATCAGATCAAAACTCTCGCGTCATGGCCGGGCTTGTCCCGGCCATTCACGTTCTTGGAGCAAGGGGCCTTCGCCTCGCCGAAGCGGCTTCGGCCGCGCAGGCGGGTCGAGCCCGGGCATGACGGCGAGATTGGGGTACAGGTCCGCGGCTTACCAATAGATGCCGTGGCGGTGCAGCTCGCTGATGATGCGGCGCTCGGTCCAGCTGCGCTTGGACTTCGGCTTGTCTGCCTTCGCCGTGGACTTGGTGGCGGGCTTGGTTGTGGTGACCGGCGCTGCAGTCGTTACGGGCGTGGTCACCGCCGGAGCCGCCGGAGCAGAGAGCGACACCGCCGGCGGACGGTCGGAATATTTCGGCGCCTCGGTGCCCGGCGCAGTTTCGCTCACCTGCGCCGTGGTGGTGGTCGCCGACGTCGGCGTGGTCCGTGGAGGGGCGGTCTGGGCGCCCGCCGCCGACAGC
>NZ_JALBGZ010001145.1:0-1311 GCF_023006515.1 Bradyrhizobium sp. PRIMUS42 | reverse complement strand
AGCCGGTTCCAGATCGGCGGACCTGCCGGCGCGTTCATCGTATTGGTCGCGGCGACCGCGGAGCGTCACGGCGCCGACGGCGTCATTCTCGCCACCATGATGGCGGGCCTGTTCCTGATCGCCGCGGGCCTGCTGCGGGTCGGCACCTACATCAAGTTCATTCCCTATCCGGTCACGGTCGGCTTCACCGCCGGCATCGCCGTGATCATCTTCGCGAGTCAGCTCCGCGATCTCGCAGGCATCACGCTCGCGGGGAAAGAGCCCAGCGAATTCGTGCCGAAGCTCGTTGCGCTTGCCGGCGGCCTCAACACCGTCAATCCGTCCGCCGTCGCGGTCGCCATCGTCAGCATCGCCATCATCGCGACCTTGCGCCGGTGGCGGCCGTCATGGCCCGGCATCCTGATCGCCGTCGTGTTTGCTGCGGTCGCCAGCAGCGTGCTGGCGCTCCCGGTCGAAACCATCGGCTCGCGCTTCGGCGGCATTCCGCGCGAATTGCCCTCGCCAGCCTTGCCGGCGTTCTCGATTGCGAAGGCGACCGCCGTGCTGCCGGATGCGATCGCATTCGCGCTGCTGGCCGCCATCGAATCGCTGCTGTCGGCGGTGGTCGCCGACGGCATGACCGGGCGTCGCCACCGCTCCAATTGCGAGCTGGTGGCGCAAGGCGCCGCCAATATGGGCTCCGCGCTGTTCGGCGGCATCTGCGTCACCGGACTGATCGCACGCACCGCGACCAACATCCGCGCCGGCGCGCGCGGGCCGCTCGCGGGCATGCTGCATTCGGTCTTTCTGCTGCTGTTCATGCTGATCGCTGCGCCGCTCGCAAGCTACATCCCGCTGGCTGCGCTGGCCTCAGTGCTGGTCGTGGTGGCCTGGACCATGGCGGAGAAGCAGGAATTCGCGACGCTGCTGCGCTCGTCATGGGGCGATGCAATCGTGCTGCTCGCGACCTTCCTGCTGACGATCTTCCGCGACCTCACCGAAGGCATCCTGGTCGGCTTCGCGCTCGGCGCGGTGCTGTTCATCCATCGCATGGCGGAGATGACGGGCATCGAGGAACGCTCGCCATTGGTCGCCGGTGATCGTCCCGACGACGGCAATGGCGATCGCGTTCCCTACGATCCTGCGCTTGCGGTCGATCGCGACGTGCTGGTCTACCGCATCACCGGTGCGTTCTTCTTCGGCGCGGCCTCCGCGATCGGGGGCGTGCTCGACGGGGTTGCCGACAAGCGCAAGGCGTTCGTGGTCGATTTCGCCGCGGTGCCGTTCCTGGATTCGACGGCGGCCAACGTGCTCGGCCGGGTCGCCGCCAAG
>NZ_JALBGZ010001144.1:0-1316 GCF_023006515.1 Bradyrhizobium sp. PRIMUS42 | reverse complement strand
CGCCCATCGGCACGCCGGCGGCGAGCGCGCCCATCGACAGCCAGGTCCCGATCTGCGCGTCCATCCGCGCGTCGAGATCGGACGGATCGGCTTTCACCCGCGGCAGCGCGTCGGCGAGCATGGCGAGGCCCTTCACCGCTTGCGCATCGGCATAAGGATGCGCCTCGCGCGAGCAGATCGCTTCGACGCAATGGTCGACGGCGCGGATGCCGGTGGATAGGAACAGCCATTCCGGCGTGTGCACGGTGATGGCGGGATCGAGGATGGTCGCGCGCGGCACCGCGAGCGGATGCCGCAGCATCTGCTTCACATGCGTGGCTCGGTCGGTGACGCCGGCGATCGCGCTGAACTCCCCGCCGGCGATCGTGGTCGGAACGCTGATCTGCCGCACCGTCGGCGCGGTCATCTCGGGCGCGACGCCCTTGTGGACGCGGATGCGATCGATGCCGTCGATATCGGTGATGCCGTTGGCGAGGCAAAGCTGCACCGCCTTGGCGCCGTCGGTGATCGAGCCGCCGCCCACGGTGACGATCAGGTCGGCACTGGCTTCGCGTGCCGCATGGGTGGCGACGATCACCGCCTCGCGCGGCGTATGCGCGGGCATGGCGTCGAACAGGCCGGCGCAGCGGGAGCCCAAAGCCTGCTTGATCTTCTCGATTTCGTCGGTCTGCCGGCTGAGCGTGCCCGAAACCATCAGGAAGGCACGATTTGATCCCAGCCGGTCCATCTGCGCGACGATGGCGCCGGCCGCCGGATGGCCGAACACGACCTCCTCGATCGCGCCAAAAACGACACGTCCCTGGTGCACGCCCGTCCTCCCGGACAATTCGTCTTTTTTGTAGGGGTAACCTAGCCGAGCCGCCGGCCTCCGTCATGTGTGAAGGCGCTGGGGGCTCTCCCACCCTCCCCTGGAGGGCCCTTCAGGGGAGGGTAAGAAAGAACGCTCGCGCCACGACCGCCCCCAATTCATGAACCCCGCGAATTACGCCATTCGCAATTCGCCCGCTAATCACACCTCCCCGCGCAGCCGGCTGTTGGACTGTCAACCCGCCATCCGGCCGGGGCGACCTTCCGAGCAATGCGCGCACCGCGGTCTTGAAGAGTTCATCTTTGCCACCCATCTTGTGGCGCCCGCAGGTAGAGGCGTACCCTGCCTTTTCTGCGGCTTTTAGGCGAGGACCTGGGATGAGCGGACCGGACGGAAGCGAGCAGTTTGTCAAAAAGCACGATTTCGTTCTGGCCCGACTGGGCGCAATCGGCGCGCTTGTCGGCGCATTCGCGCTCACCGGTTGCGGCCAGCCAGCCTCGCAGGCAGC
>NZ_JALBGZ010001143.1:0-1322 GCF_023006515.1 Bradyrhizobium sp. PRIMUS42 | reverse complement strand
CACCGGCTGCACGCTCACCGATACGGCGGCGGGGCAGGTGGAGACGATCCTGTGCGCCGACGGCCAGTTGTCGCGCTTCGCGACGCCGCGCCTGCCCATCCGCCCCTACGGCACCGGCGATCTCCTCAATGGTCTGATCGCGGCCCACTTGGCCAAGGGCCAAGCGATCGAGACCGCAGTGCGGCTTGCGGTCGAGACGATTTTTGCGGTGCTGGTGCGCACGCAGGATGCGGGCACGGCCGAGATGCGGCTGGTACCGTTGCCGGGCCGCGCGACGTAACGGTCTCAGGTCGCGCGCTTGCCGGTCGATTGCGCCGATTTCTGCGGCTTCGCGGGACCCCTCTGCTCGCGTGCGGCCTGGGCCTTTGGTGCTTTTGCGTGGGCCGCTGCGCGCACCACCTTCTTGTTCTTGGACTTCACGCTGGCGACTTGCTTTCCGTCGCCCGTGCCACGGCGCGAGATGTATTCCTGGCCGTCGACCGGGCCGACATGCGGCGGATCGCGGCCGAGATAGGGCCGGCCGATGCCGTATGCCTTGCCGTTGGCGTCGACCCACTTCCACAGGATTTCGGTCGAGACCCAGCGCTGCGCGCGGTTGTTCCCCTGGGTGCTGACGATATCGGCCGCCATGCCGTGGCCGTAGCCGCCGCGCGTGCTGCCGCCATGATAGGAACGGTCGGAGGCGGCCTTCAAGCCGCTCGCGATCGACTGGCGATAGTCGTCGCGGAACGCACTGGTGATTCCGGGCGAGAGGCCGGCGGCTTCCGCGGCGAGCAGCGTGCGAAACAGCTTTCGCTTGAAGCTCTTGTCCATGCCGCCGATGACATAATCCATCATCGGCATGCCGGCGTGCTCGGCCGCCTTTGGATCCTTCCAGCCGAAATCCTGGTCGACCAGCTTCGTGAAGCTGCGCATCACCGTGACTGTCTTGCCCTTGCGCTTGACGGTGACGGCGCGGCGCTCCTGGACCTTGATCGAGTCCTCCTTTGCGGTGCGCTGATAGAGCGTCCAGAGATAGCGATCGATGCAGGCGTCCATGACGAAGCATTCGTCGAGGACGGCGACGGTGTCGGCCGGAGGTGATGCCTTGCTCACAGGCGTAAGGGGGCCGCTGGCGATCGCCGCGGGGGACAGTGCGTCCGTCGTTACGATCTCGGTGGGATCGGCAGATGCCAGTTTCACGGGCTCCGGTGCAGCGGCCGGCGTAGCCTCGCTGACGAGGGGCTCTGGTTCAGGCGATATCTGCGGCGCGGCTGGTGCCTCCGTCGGCAGTATCAACGCCGGATCGGCCGCGGCGAGCTTGACGGCGGGGGCGGGCGTCT
>NZ_JALBGZ010001142.1:0-1327 GCF_023006515.1 Bradyrhizobium sp. PRIMUS42 | reverse complement strand
ATGCGACCCGCCGCGAGGGCGCCCGCCCCGATCAGCGTCAGCGCCGCGCGCCGCGTCGGCACCAGGCCTTTATTCTCAAATCCAGCCATATCTCGTCCCGTTTCGGTCCCATCTCCGCGAATACGGTTCGGGACCGGGAATTGTTACGCTCATATAGAGCGTTGCGGGCGTAAAGTCATCGCGTGCCGGGCGCGGGGTAGCATCGCCATCAGCGTCCCGGTCATGGTGGCGATAGGTGTGATCTTGCCTTCGTGCTCGGCAAAGGCTCTGGCCTCGCAGAAGGTCAGCGTGCGGCCGGGCTTCACCACCTCGGCCTTGAAGACGAAGCGTTCGCCGCGGGCGGGTGCAAGCAGCGTGGTTTTGAACTCGACGGTGAGGATGTCGGCCTCGGGTGGCATCAGAGTGAAGGCGGCGACACCGCAGGCATTGTCCAGGCCTGCCGTGATGATGCCGGCATGGACAAAACCGTTCTGTTGCGTGAAGGCCGGCGAATGCAGCATTGCCAATTCGACCTCGCCCGGCGAAAGGCGGACGATCACGATGCCGAGCGTGCGCATCGCCGGCTGACCGTCGAACAAGGCAATGGCAGCCGCGCGATAGCCCGGATTTTTAGGCTCGAACGCCGCCATGGCTCAGACCTCGGCCGGTTCGGCAAGATGCCTCAAGGCGGTTTGGCGGATGGCATCCGCGAACGGCGCCGACTTCCGCAGCGCACGATCCATCTGCACGCCGGTAATCTCGCAAGTCGCGGCGATTTCGCCGGTCTCGGCATTCCTCATCTCGTGCCGGAACCGGATCGACTTGTCGCTGATCTCAAGCAGGTGACTGCGGATCTCGACGATGTCGCCGGCGAGGAGCTCGCGCCTATAGGTGATGTTCTGCTGCACCGCCGCCATGCCGCGGCCGGAACTGCGCAAGTAGCTCGGCGTCAACCCAAGGCGGGCGAACAAATTCCAATTGGCCTCGTCGAACTTGCCGACATACCACATGATGTTCATGTGGCCGACATGATCGCATTGCCACGGATAGACCGTGCCGCGATAGGTCGCCTCCTGCTCCATCGCAATTCCTCCTGCCCTGTTCCGCCTTTGGCGGCTTCTTGATACGGTAGCGTATCAGGGCTCCGTCGCGCTAGCAATACGGCACCGTATCAAGAATCTGCGAGGCTTCCTTCATGAGCGACGGCAAGGGCGATGTCTGGGTCGAGGCGGGGTTTGCCGAGCTCGCCCGCTCGGGGGTCGAGGGCGTCAGGGTCGAGGTGCTCGCCAAGAGCCTCGGCGTCACCAAGGGCGGCTTCTACCGCCGCTTCGCCGACCGCGCCGCGCTG
>NZ_JALBGZ010001141.1:0-1329 GCF_023006515.1 Bradyrhizobium sp. PRIMUS42 | reverse complement strand
CGCTGACCTTCCTCAACACCGGGCTGTTCGCCACCAAGGGCGAGGAGCCGCCGATCATCTTCCGGCCGCCGGTCGCGCCGCTCGCGCGCAACTTCGTCTATTTCTTCGCGCTCGCCCCGGTGCTGGGCGCAGCGCTGATCTCGGGCCTGCTCGGGCTCGACTCCGTCATCGGTGGCGCCGGCGTCGTGCTGGTCATGTCCGGGCTTGCCGTGGTCGTCGCGGCCGGCGATCTCATTGCAATGCGTCGTGCGCGGATGCTGCGTATGGTGTGGGCCGCTGCCGTCGTAGCGCCGGCCGTTGGCGTCGTGCTCGCCGTCCTGTTTCTGCCCTGGACCGGGACAAACGAGATCGCGACCTCGATGCCGGCGCGTGCGATCTCGGATTTCTTCGACGAGAGCTTTGCCCGCCGCACCAACCATCGCCTGCGCGCGGTTGCCGGCGAGACCCAGCTTGCGAGCCTGATCACTCTGCATTCCGGCCGGCCGCATCTGTTCATCGACGCCGACCCCGCGCGCACGCCGTGGATCAATCAGGCCCAATTCAGCGAGACCGGTGGCGTCGTGGTCTGGCGCGCCTCCGACACGGCTGGCACGCCGCCGCCGGAGATCCTCAAGCGCTTTCCCGGCATCGTGCCGGAAGTGCCGCGAGCTTTCGAATGGCTGGTGACGGGTCGGCAGCAATTGCTGCGGATCGGTTGGGCCATCGTGCGGCCGAAAGGGACGTAGCGACAAACGCAGGAATCGTAGGGTGGGCAAAGGCGCAAAGCGCCGTGCCCGCCGTCAAGTCTATCCGTCGTCGAGATCAAGATGGTGGGCACGCTTCGCTTTGCCCACCCTACAAGAGCATCTACCCCGCCAGCGCCTTCGCGATCGCGCGCAGATCCTGCCAGGCCAGTCGCTTGTAGGACGGCGAGCGCAACAGATACGCGGGGTGAAAGGTCGGCAGTGCGCGGATGGTGCGCTGGCCCGTCTCGTAGTCGAACCAGCGCCCGCGCGTGCGCATGATGCCCTCGCGCGTTCCCAGCAGCGTCTGCGTCGAGGGGTTGCCGAGCGTCACCAGCACGTCGGGATTCACCAGCTCGATCTGGCGCTGGATGAAGGGCAGGCAGATCTGCGTCTCCTGCGGCGTCGGGGTGCGGTTGCCGGGCGGCCGCCAGGGAATCACGTTGGCGATATAGGCGGTGGTGCGGTTGAGCCCGATCGCGCCGATCATCAGGTCGAGCAGCTTGCCGCTGCGCCCGACGAAGGGCAGGCCCTCGATGTCCTCGTCGCGGCCCGGCGCCTCGCCGACGAACATGATGCGCGCCTGCGGATTGCCGTCGGCGAACAC
>NZ_JALBGZ010001140.1:0-1329 GCF_023006515.1 Bradyrhizobium sp. PRIMUS42 | reverse complement strand
GCCATCGCGTCGAGCCGCCCCGCTTACGGCGGTCCGGTTTACGTCGCCGAGCCCCCGCCGCCCGCGCCCTGCTATTGGCAGCGTCAGCGTTATTGGGACGGCTACGGCTGGGTCGTTCGCCCGGTTCGCGTTTGCTACTGATCTGATCGCACGGCGCTCACCAGCGCCGCGATCGAAGCCCGGCCGAGACCCTCGGCCGGGCTTTTCTTTTGCCCCTGCGCTACCGCGCCGCCTGGATCGAGCGCAGCACCTCTTCGCTCGGCCAGCAATCAACCTTGAGGCCGGCCGACTTCTGATAGGCGCCGAGCGCCGCCCGCGTCAGCATGCCGGCCTTGCCGTCGATCTTGTCCTTGTAGAGCCCGACGCGGGTGAGGCCGCGCTGCATCGTCTCGACATCCTTGGTGCGCAATTGCTTGGATGCAGCCCAGGGCGTTGCGAACGGAAGCGGGCTCGTCATGCGGTCGCTGAGATGGCCGACGAACAGCACATAGAGGTCGGAGAAATTGTATTCCTTGATGACGAAGTAATTCTTCGTGGTCAGGAACGACGGGCCGTAGATGCCTTCCGGCTGGAGCAGCGAAGCCGGCTGCGCCTGCTCGGCCGCGCTGAGCTTTTGCCCGCGCACCGGCACAAAACCTTCGCGCAACCACTGGCCGATCGGCTTCGTCACCTCGGGCACGCCACTGGTGCAATCGACCTTGGCCGGCGCCTGCACCTCGTAGGCCCAGCGCACGCCGCTCTGCCAGCCCTTGTTGACGAGCTGCTGTGCCGCGGAGGCCAGCGCATCGGGCACGGAATGCCAGATGTCGATGCGACCGTCGCCGTCGAAGTCGACGCCGTGCTTGTAATATTCCGACGGCAGGAACTGCGTGAGCCCTGTGGCGCCCGCCCAGGACGAGCGCATGTCCTTGCGCGTCACCACGCCCTCGCCGAGGATCTTCAGCGAGAGGATGAATTCGGTGCGGTACTGGTCCTTGCGACGGCCGACATAGGCCTGCGTCGCCAGCACGCGGACGAGATCGTAAGGCAGCGTGTAGCGGCCGTAATCGGTCTCGCGGCCCCAGATCGCGAGCATGACGGTCGCGGGCACGCCGGACTTCTTCTCGATCTCGCTGAGCGCTGGACGATATTTCTGCAGCAGCCGCTGACCCTCGCCTGCTAGCCGCGCGATCGAGGCTTCCTTGACGTAATCCGCCGGCACCTGCACGAACTCGGCCTGCGACGGTGCGCCTAGCGCGGGGCGCCCGGGCAGAATCAGGTCGGGCAGCTTGTAGTCCGGCTCGAGCCCGCGCGTCTGCTCGTCGAACGTCTTGCGCGAGACGCCTTCGG
>NZ_JALBGZ010000113.1:0-11959 GCF_023006515.1 Bradyrhizobium sp. PRIMUS42 | reverse complement strand
GCCGCAACTGCTGCTGCTCGACGAGCCGCTCGCGGCGCTGGACAAGAAGCTGCGCGAAAGCACGCAAGCCGAGCTGATGGAACTGCAGCGCCGGCTCGGCACGACCTTCGTCATCGTCACCCACGACCAGGAGGAGGCAATGACGATGGCGAGCCGGATCGGCGTGATGAAGGCCGGCAAGCTCGCCCAGGTCGCGCGCCCGCGCGAGCTCTACGAGGCACCGCGCTCGCGCTGGATCGCCGAGTTCGTCGGCGACGTCAATGTGTTCGAAGGCGAGTTCAAGCTGCGTGACGGTCATCGCCTGGTGATTGCCACGCGCGATGCCGGCACGCTGGTGACGGCCGAGCCGCGCGAGCCCGTTGGCGAGACGAAATTGTCGGTCGCGATCCGGCCCGAGAAGGTCAAGCTCTCGCGCCGCGGGCCGGTGTCCGAGGCCGGCCGTGAAATGGCGATCAACAGCCTGGATGGTGTGATCGCCGACATCTGCTATCTCGGCGGCACCACCACCTACAAGGTGAAGCTCGACGCCGGCGGAACGGTGCAAGCTTCAGTCGTCAACAGCGCGCGCCTCGACGTCGACGCCTACAGCGTGAACCAGAACGTCGTTGCCTGGTTCACGCCCGACGACTGCGTGGTGCTGCAATCATGAGTTCCCGTCGCATCTTCGCGCGGCCGGCGCGTTTTGCAGCGATCGCGCCTTACCTCTGGATGATGCTGTTCTTCCTGGTGCCGTTCGCCTTCGTGCTGAAGATCAGTCTGTCGCAGACGGCGATTGCGCAGCCGCCCTACGATCCGGTGTTCGACCTGACGGCGGGGTGGGAGGCGCTGAAGACGGCCCTTGCCGCGTTGTCGATCGACAATTTCAGGCTGCTGATCTCCGACGATATCTATGTGTTCGCCTACGTGCGCAGCCTCACCGTCGCCGTTACCGCGACTGCGCTGCTGCTGCTGATCGGCTACCCCATCGCCTACGGCATGGCGCGGCTGCCGAGGAGTTGGCAGGCGGTGGCGATGGTGCTGGTGATCGTGCCGTTCTGGACCTCGTTCCTGATTCGCATCTATGCCTGGATCAACATCCTCCAGCACGACGGCCTGCTCAACCAGATCCTGCTGGCGCTGCATCTGGTCAGCCAGCCCGTGGTGTGGCTCTCAACCGACAGCGCGATGTATATCGGCATCGTCTATTCCTATTTGCCGTTCATGATCCTGCCGCTCTACGCCACGCTCGCCAAGATGGAGCCGGCGCTAGAGGAGGCGGCCGGCGACCTCGGCGCGCCGCCCTGGCAGGTGTTCTGGCTCGTCACCTTCCCGCTGTCGCTGCCCGGCGTCGGCGCCGGTGTGCTGCTGTGCTTCATTCCCATCGTCGGCGAATTCGTCATTCCGGACCTACTGGCCGGCTCCAACGCGCTGATGATCGGCCAGACCCTGTGGCTCGAATTCTTCACCAACAAGGACTGGCCGGTTGCGTCCGCGGCGGCCATCGTGCTGCTGGTGGTGCTGCTGGTGCCGCTGTTGCTGTATGAGCGGCTGCAGAAGCGGCAGCTGGAACAGGGGCGCTGAGACGATGCGCAAGGTCTCCCGCCTCTCCCGCTTCAACATTGCCTCGCTCACGCTGGGGCTGGCGTTCCTTTACTTGCCGATCCTCATCCTCGTCATCTATTCCTTCAACGCCTCGCGGCTGGTGACTGTGTGGGGCGGCTGGTCGCTGCGCTGGTATCACGAGTTCTTCAATGACCGCGCCATGATCGAGGCGGCCTGGATGAGCCTGCGGGTTGCGGTCTCCTCCGCCACCATCGCCACGCTGCTCGGCACGCTCGCGGCGGTCGCGCTGTCCCGCGGCGAGCGGTTTCGCGGCCGGACGCTGTTTTCCGGCATGCTCTACGCGCCGCTGGTGATGCCGGAGGTGATCACGGGATTGTCGCTGCTGCTGCTGTTCGTTGCGCTGAACGCCGAGCGTGGCTTCTGGACCGTGACGGTCGCCCACACCACGCTGACGATGTGCTTCGTTGCGGTGGTCGTGCAGTCCCGCCTCGGCTCGCTCGATCGTTCGCTGGAGGAGGCCGCGATGGACCTTGGCTGCGACCCGGTCCGCGCGTTCGTGGCAGTCACTCTGCCGCTGATCGCGCCGGCCATCGTCGCGGGCTGGATGCTGGCGTTCACGCTGTCGCTGGACGATCTCGTGATTGCGAGCTTTACCACCGGTCCCGGCTCGGCCACGCTGCCGATCAGGATCTACTCGGAGGTGCGGCTGGGCGTGAAGCCCGAGATCAACGCGATCTGCACGCTGGTGATCGCCCTGATTGCAATCGTCATCGTGATCGCTTCGCTCGCTTCGAAGCTGTCGAGCTCGCGGGGCGAGAGCGCAGCGCCGCTGTAGCCGGTCGTCCGGCGAACCGCGCGCGGGTTGCATCCTGGACCACTGCGCCGAGCTGCCGTAGAGCCAGCGCATTGAGCGGAAACTCGAGCAGGATGTGGATCAGGCTCAGCGCCAGCAGGAAGGTGAAGCCGAACGCGTAGTCGTAGAAATAGAGCGCGGTGGCCGCCGCACTGGCGGCCGCCATCGCCGCCAGCCGCGCCTTCGGCACCGCGGTCCAGCGGATCACGTCGGCTTTGATGAACCAGTTGAGGTAGTGATAGGTGTAGACGAAGGCGAGCAGGCTGGTCAGCCTGGTGTCGAGCACGAGGCCGGGTACGCCGAACAGACGCCCCAAGGCCGGGCCGACATTGCCGAAATAATCCTGGCCGACCCGGGCAAAGCTCGCGATCCGGATTTCGGCGGCCGGGGGCAGCAGCAGAATCGTGGCGATCGCGACGAGGTAGGCCACCACCAGCGCGGCCTGTGCGCGGCTGCCGGACCTGTAGGCGCCGAGCACCATGAAGATCAGCGTGAACAGCGAGACGTGGATGAGCGTTGGAATCAGGATGCCGATGACGGCGAGCGACGATCCGCTTGAATACATGATTGCGGACAGCGCGATCGCCACCATGAACAGCAGCATGCTCTCGATCGCAGAGGTGGTGGCCGCCAGCATGGCGCAGACGACCAGCGCGCCCCACATCGCAAAGCCGAACCACGAGGCGTTGTCGATCAGCGCCGCGACCACCGCGATGATCGCGAGGGCGGCCGCAATCCCGCGATGAGGCAGGTAGTAGCTGCGGTCGTGCAGCCACGAGATCTCGGTGAAATAGTGCGCCGGGCCCAGCACGACATAGGCCAGCAGCAACAGCTCGAACGGCACCAGGTAGGCCATCGCGAGCGCCAGCAGCATCAGGCCGAGATGGATCGCGTCGTTGCTGCGCATGATGCCGTGCCCCACCATTCGGGGCACGGAGCTTAGGGCAGGCGTGGACAATCTTCAATTGTTCACGTTGTCGCTTGAACGCTGTGCTTGCGGCGACCGGGTGCGTCCTGTCGCGTCAGGACTTCACCGCACCCGCCGTGAGCCCGCCCACCATGTAGCGGCGGAAGGCGTAGTAGACCGCGGCCGGCGGCAGCGCGTAGATGAAGCCGGTGGTCATCAGCAGCTCCCAGGGCGAATCGTCGGCGGCAAGGAAGTTGCCGAGCGCGACGGGGAGGGTGATCTCGCGGTCGTTGGAGAGCAGCAGGAACGCGTAGAGATATTCGTTCCAGGCCAGCAGCACCGCATAGGTGCCGATCGCGACCAGCGAGGGCATCATCAGCGGCAGGTAGACCAGACGGAAGATCTGGAGCGTCGTGGCGCCGTCCATCACGGCGGCCTCGTCCAGCTCGACCGGCAGCTTGTCGGAGGCCTGCTTGAGCACCCAGATCGCGTAGGGGCTGGCGATCGTCACCATCGCCAGGATCAGCGACCAGTGATTGTTGAGCAGGCCGTAATTGCCCATGGTCCGGTACATCGGCACGGCGAGGAACGCCGCCGGGATGAAATAGGTGAAGAGCGCGAGGTTGAGCACCACGCGTCCGCCCGGCACCTTCAGCCGCGAGATCGAGAACGCCGCCGCGGTGGCGATGAACAGCGTCAACGCGCCGACGGCCGCCGCGATCACCACCGAATTCCAGAACTGTACGTAGAAATCGCGCAGGAAGTAATGCTGCTGCTTGAACACGATCTCGAAGTTGTGCAGCGTCGGATGATCCGGCCACAGCTTGCCCGAGAACGCGTCCTCTTTCGGGGAGATCGCGAACAGGAACATGTGATAGATCGGGATCATCGTCCACAGGAAGACGGGAATGCCGATCAGCAGGAGCCGCGCTTCGGTCCCGACTTCGCGCAAGGAGGGGAGCTTCATCGCGACAACCGTTTCATCATGAAGTACACGAGCGGCAGGACGAACGGCATTGCGCAGACGATGGATGCCATCGCCAGCGAGAGCTGGTCGAGCCGGAGATAGCGGATGCCGAGCGTCGACAGCACGTGCGTGAGGTCGGCCGGGCCGCCGCCGGTGAGCAGATAGACGCTGTTGAAGTCGCCAAGCGTCCAGATCATCGAGAGCAGCGTGCAGGTGACGTAGAGCGTCTGCATCGACGGCCAGGTGATGTAGCGGAATTTCTGCCACCAGCTCGCGCCGTCGACCTCGGCGGCTTCGAACAGATCGTGCGAGATCGCAAGGCGGCCGGTGATCAGGATCAGCGTCCAGAACGGCAGCGACTTCCAGATGTGCACGGCGATCGCCATGCTGAGCGCCACGGTCGGGTCGTTCAGCCAGTTCGGGCCGTCATCGCCGGTGAAGGAGAAGATCAAATGGTTGATCATGCCCCATTCGGGATTGAGCATGAAGCGCACCGACAGGATGGTCGGGATCGATGGCACCGCCCAGGGCAGGATGAAGATCACCGAGAGCCATTTGATCCAAGGGCGCTGCACGGCGAAGAAGCCGGACAGGAACAGTGCGATCAGCATCTTGATGTTGATGCCGATGACCAGGAAGATCAGCGTGTTGACCGCAGCGCGCGCGAAGATCGGGTCGTTGTAGAGCGCCACATAGTTTGCCGGAGCGCGCGCCAGCCACAGCCCGTAGCAGACGGGATAGACCACGAAGGCCAGGAAAACGAGCAAATAGGGCGCGAGCAGCACGATGCCCCAGACCTGCGCCGGGGTCAGCCGCGACGACAGGGGCGGGCCGGGAATTGCCTGATCGCCAGAGAGCGTGATCGCCATTCTTTTCGGACTCTTCAAAGAGAAGCCGGCCGCAAAACGCGGCCGGTATTGTTCTTACACCTCTCCCCGCAGAGCGGGGAGAGGGGCGGATGACTTAACCCGCGACCTGCTTGATGCGGGCGATCAGTTCGTCGACGGCCTTGTCGACCGGAACCTTCTCGCTGACGACGCGGTTCATCGCCTTCGCCCACACGTTTTCGTTGTTGAGGATCGTGAACTTCCAGTTCTTGGTGAAGTCGAACGCCGCGGTGCCGCCCTTGAACTGCGTGTAGACGGCCTTGCGGTGCTTGTCAGCCTGCCAGAACGGGCTTTCCTGACTTTCCTTCGTCACCGGGAACCAGCGGCCGAGCGCGCCCTCGATATAGGGACGGACGTTCTCTTCCTGGAGCAGGAAGCTGATGAACTGCTTGGCCTCGGCCTTGTTCTTCGCCGCGGTGAAGACCAGCCCGGTCTTGACGTCGGAGCGGTAGCGGATGGTTGAACCATCCGGCCCCTTGGGGAAGGAAGCCGTGATGATGTCCTGCTCATAGGCCTTCTTGCCGGCCTCGCGCTGCTCTGGCGTCAGTGCCTGGTTCGAGGAATCCTCAAACCACTTCGCCGCGATTGAGATCGTGAAGTTGTGGGTCATCACGATGGTCTTGTTGTGGAAGGCGACGTTGTTGTCGGGATCCTTCCAGGTCGTCGAGGACGGCGGCGTGCAGCCCTTGATATAGGTGTCGGTGTAGTCCTTCATCGCCTTGATCAGGTTCTCGCGAACCGTGGGATCGTCGACCGTGAGCTTGCCGTCATCGTCGACCAGCTTGACGTGATAGGCGTCCATGAAGGTGTAGAACGACTGGAAAGCGTCGGTGGATTCCACGCCCATCGGCTGGCCGACGGCATAGATGCGCTGGCCGGTGGCCTTGCGGATCGCCGGCTGCACCTTGTCGCACCAGAACGTCCAGTACCCCGTCCAGTCGTTCGGGATATCGGCCTGCTTGAAGCCTGCCTTCTCCAGCATGTCGTTCCAGATCTGGACGTGCATGCTCTGCTGCTTCAGCGGGAAGCCGTAATAGGCCTTCTTCTTGGCGACGTCGTTGTAGAGGATCGACGCATCGAGCGTGTTCTGCACGAACCGGCCCTTGATCGGCTCCATGACGTCGGAGAGATCCTCGAGCTTGCCCTCATAGGCCCACTTGCCCTGCGCCTGCACGTCATAGGAATCGGAATAGGCGACATCGGGCACGGTGCCGGCATCGAGCGCGGCGACCGTCTTCGGAATCATGTCCTGGATCGCGTATTGCGACAATTCGACCTTGATGCCGGTCTTGGCTTCGAACTTCTTGATCGTCTCGATCAGTGCGTCGTCTTCGGAGCGGTAAAAGCCCTTGCCCCACCAGACCGTGATCGTCTTCTGCTGCGCAAATGCGGGTGCAGCGGCTGCAAACAGCCCGGCCGCAGCGACCGCCAGTGATACTGCGCCAATAACCTTGGATTTCACGTTTTTCTCCCTCAAACGGCCGGTGTTTTTAACCGGTCGTATAAAACACTAGCGCATGGCGATAATCCGATCTAGCGGCATGTTGTCAGACCTAGGTCGTGGTGTGTCGGCCTGTGGAGATGCTTAACGCGTGCATCGATCCAATCGCCGCATCAATTCGCCCTGATCAATTCGCGATCATCGGGCAGCGGCAGAGGAACGCGATCCTCAGTTGGACTTCGCATTCTCTTTGGCATTCTCCGCCGTCGGCGATCCGTCCTGCGCGGGGCGCTTTCCGCCTCCGGTAATGCGCTGCTTCAGGAGATCGAGGAAGGGAGACGCCGCAGGCGATTGTCGGATCAGGCTTTCAGGGTCGGGGAAAATCAGCGGATCGTCCCAGGGGCCCTGTACCATGAAGGGCAATTGAAACCCGGACGTCGTATTGAGGCTTGCCACGCCCTTCATGTCGTATTCGCGCGTCGGCACCGAGGCGGTGCCGGTCAGCGTGATCTTTGCGGCCGGCCCTTCGATGCGGATGTCCTCGGCGGTGGCGATCCCGTCGGAGAATTTCACCGCGATGGTGAGATTGCTGTATGGCGTCGAACCGTTGCGGAAATTGCCGCCGCCGGACAGCGGCCGCCGCTCCAGGCGCTTCAGGAGCTGTTCGGCGTTGAAGCCCGAGATCGCGCCGTCGTGCCCGGTGACGGTGGCGCTGCCGTCGAGCGACTGCACGAGGCCGAACGGGCTCGAGCCCGAGGCGAACAGCGACACGTTGATGTTGCCGCGGCCGGACAGCTTGTTGAGGCCGAACAGTTCGGTGGCGCAGGCCTGGAGATCGACGTCGGTGAACTGGAATTGCGCCTTGATGTCGGCGACGGTGTCGGAGCGCGCGATGCCGAACGAGCCCTTGGCGATCCCGCCATAGATCTGCGCCTCGCCGACCGAGAGCGCCAGCGTGCCGTTGCGCAAATTGGCGCCAATCGCCGTGCGGCCGAGCTTCGTCGGCCCGACCGTCAACTTTGCCGCCGACAGGCGCATGTCGAGGTCTGTGGTCGACAATCCGTTGAGATCGAACAGCTGCCTGTTCCAGTCGCGCGCGCCGCTCGCGAGCAGGCGGAAGGTGGAGATATAGGGTGTGAAGTCGAGCGCGTCGGCGGCAAGCGTCGCCTGCAAGGTCTGCCGGCCGTTATTGGCGTAGGTCATGACGCCCTCGGCGGCGTTGCCGTCGAGCTCGACATTGACATTGGTGAGCGCGATCGAGGCCCCGACGACGTTGGCGCGCGCCTTCAGCACGAAGCGGCCGAAACCGCCGCTGGCGGGCTGTGGCTGCCCGGTCCAGCGCAGCGCGTTGCGCAAGGAGGGGCTGTCGATCGTGAGCGTACCTTCCATCATCGGGCTGGTGCGGTTGGCGACGCTGCCGTCGAAGGCGAGCTTGAGCGGTGCGCTGGCGATCCGCGCCTTCAAACCCGATCGCTCGCCGGAGAGGGCGGCGACGAAATCGGAGAAGCTGATCGTGCCGTCGACACGCTCGCCGCGCCAGTCGAACTGTCCGGTCGCGGCGAAGGAGCGCGAGATCGAGGGCCAGGCCAGCGACAGGTCGATGTCGTTGAACTGCTCGGTGGCGTGCGTGGCGGCGTCCTCGTAACCGAGCACGCCGTCCTGGATCCGGATTTCGGAGAACGAGATCTGGTTCTCGGCCCCGGGCTTCATCGTGCGCGCGATGGTCTGGATGAAGGGCGTCCAGTTGCTCTCGCCGTCCGGCTTCAGGCTGACATGGATGCGGGGCCGCAGCAGCGTCAGGTCGGCGATCTCGAACCGTTGCAGCAGCAACGGCAGCAGCCGCAGATTGGCGGTGAGCACGTCGACATGGAGCGCGGGATTGCTGGTGCCGCCGTCCTTGAGGCCGACGTCGTGGAAGGAGATATAGCTTGCCGGCAGCACCGAGATGTCGATGTTCCCAGCGACACTGAGCTCGAGCCCGGTGACGTCGCGGATCTGCGCTTCGACCGCCTTGCGCAGCGCGTCGCGGTTGATGAGCCAGGAGGTCGCGATCAGGGCGATCAGCGCCACGCCGAGCAGCGCCGCGATCGGCGTCCCGAGGCGCTTCATTCCTTGGGCCATGGTCAATGGCATGTCCTGATCGGGTTGGTCGTTGGAGCCAGCAGGGCGGGCCGGGAAACCTGCATGCCCACGCCTAAGCCCTATTGTGTTAAGTCCCGCAACTTGATGGGTTTTCTTGTCGCTTTCAAGGCCGCGGACGGTTCTGCCCACGGCGTGGGCAGCTTCTATCACCCAGGCGCGGTGCGGAGAACCCCGTATCATTGACGGCTTTGGAGGATTTCGCCTAATAATCGCCGCCAATAGGGCGCGACGCCTCCAAGCCGAAGGTTCAGTCGAAGGTTTTTTGCATGAACAAGGTCTATCCCGACGCCAAGTCGGCTCTGTCAGGCATTTTGAAAGACAACATGATGATCATGTCGGGAGGCTTCGGTCTCTGCGGCATCGCCGAGGAGCTGTCGGACGCGATCCGCGAGTCCGGCGTCAAGGGCCTGACGGTGGTCTCCAACAATGCCGGCGTCGACGGCATCGGACTCAGCCGCCTCCTGGAAACCCGGCAGATCAAGAAGATGATCTCGTCCTATGTCGGCGAGAACAAGCTGTTCGCCCAGCAATTCCTCGCCGGCGAGCTGGAACTCGAATTCAATCCGCAGGGCACGCTGGCCGAGCGCATCCGCGCCGGCGGCGCCGGCATCCCGGCCTTCTACACCAAGACCGGCGTCGGCACGCTGATCGCGGAAGGCAAGGAAGTGAAGGAGTTCGACGGCGAGAAGTACCTGATGGAGCGCGGCCTGTTCGCCGATCTCGCCATCGTGCATGCCTGGAAGGGCGACACCGCCGGCAACCTCATCTACCGCAAGACCGCGCGTAACTTTAACCCGATGATGGCGACCGCCGCCAAGATCACGGTGGCCGAGGTCGAGCATCTGGTTCCGGCCGGTGAACTCAATCCCGACCATATCCACACGCCCGGCATTTTCGTGAAGCGCATCGTCGAGGTCGGCTCGGCCAAGAAGCGCATCGAATTCCGCAACACCCGCCCGCGCACGAGCGCATGATCCGGAAAAGTGGACACCGGTTTTCCGATCAGATCACGCGCCACTAAAGAATCGACAGGAGCACAATTATGGCCTGGACCCGTGAACAGATGGCTGCGCGCGCCGCGAAGGAATTGCGTGACGGCTACTACGTCAATCTCGGCATCGGCATCCCGACGCTGGTCTCGAACTACATCCCCGACGGCATGGACGTCAGCCTCCAGAGCGAGAACGGCATGCTCGGCATGGGTCCGTTCCCCTATGAGGGCGAGGAAGACGCCGATCTCATCAACGCCGGCAAGCAGACCGTGAGCGAACTGCCCTCGACCTCCTATTTCTCGAGCGCGGATTCCTTCGGCATGATCCGCGGCGGCCACATGGATCTGTCGATCCTCGGCGCCATGCAGGTGGCCCAGAACGGCGATCTCGCCAACTGGATGATCCCCGGCAAGATGGTCAAGGGCATGGGCGGCGCGATGGATCTCGTCGCCGGCGTCAAGCGCGTCGTCGTGGTGATGGAGCATTCGGCCAAGGACGGCGCAAAGCTCCTGAAGCAGTGCAACCTGCCGCTGACCGGCGAGCGCGTGGTCGACATGGTCGTCACCGACCTCGCCGTCTTCACCATCGACAAGCACGGCAATGGCGGCATGGCGCTGATCGAGCTCGCCGACGGCGTCTCGCTCGACGAGGTCAAGGCCAAGACCGAAGCCGAGTTCCGTGTCGCGCTGAAGAACACGTAAGGTCGTCGCAAAGGGGGCGCGCGTGACGATACGGTCGGCGCGTCCCGAAGACGCCGAATTCATCGCAAGAACCATCCTGTCGTCGCAGCGCGGCTATCGGTCGCGCGGCTGGTTCGATGTCGCGCTCGGCTGGCCCGATGCGCGGTGTCGCGATTTCATCGCGCGCATCGCGCTCACGCATGCCGTGTCGATGTGGCACGTCTCGCAATTCCTGATCGCCGAGGTCGATGGCAGGCCGGCCGCCGCGCTCTGTGCTGTGCCGGCAGCCGGTACGGGACCCGCGGCCTGGTGCGCGATCGAGGAAGTTGCCGCCGAGACGGGGCTCGATCCGTCTGAGCTGGAAGCCATCCGGCGACGCGGCGCCTACACGCGCGCCTGCTGGGTTCAAGGCGGCGACGGCGACTGGATGATCGAACATGTTGCAACTGACCCGGCCTATGGCGGCCGCGGCCTCGTGCAGGCACTGGTCGCGCACGCGCTGGATAAGGGCCGGGCGGCCGGATTTGGCAGGGCGACGATCTCGTTCCTGATCGGCAACATGCCGGCCGAGCGCGCCTATACCAAGGCCGGTTTTGTCTTCGCGGACGAGAAGCGCGATCCCGCGTTCGAGGCGTTGATCGGCGCGCCCGGCTTTCGCATGTTCGCGCGGGAGATTTGAGGTTTCGTAGCCCGGATGGAGCGCAGCGCAATCCGGGGATCTCGCGAGCAGATGGTCTGATCCCGGATTGCGCTTCGCTCCATCCGGGCTAAGCAAAGGCGGCTACGACCTCACCGCCCACACCTTGCTCCACCTTGCCGACACGCTTGCAACCCATGATGTCTCCTCGCGCAGCAGGCGGAAGCCGAGATTGGCAGGCGGCACGCCCTGGGCGCAGCCGCCGGCGCGGGCATCGCGGATGAAATCGGTGACATAGGCGCGGTGCGCGCCTTCGGCGACGCGCACGCCGCAGTTCACGGTCGGGCGGCCGGCATTGCCTGAAGCGTCGACGCGCGAACGCACGAAGCAGGTCGAGGTCCACTCCCAGACGTTGCCGGCGAGATCTTCGATGCCGTGCTCGTTGGGGCCGAACTTGCCGAACGGATAGGCCGTGGTGTCGGAGAGGTCGCGTTCGGATTCGCGCTCATAGCGGCTGATCCAGCGCTTTGAAGGATCGTCCGCGTCGACCGCTACACCATCATCCCTGAATTTGGAGCCGGC
Source organism: Bradyrhizobium sp. PRIMUS42 (assembly GCF_023006515.1). Taxonomy (NCBI): domain Bacteria; kingdom Pseudomonadati; phylum Pseudomonadota; class Alphaproteobacteria; order Hyphomicrobiales; family Nitrobacteraceae; genus Bradyrhizobium; species Bradyrhizobium sp. PRIMUS42. Next base: position 329 of record NZ_JALBGZ010000113.1, on the reverse strand, counting down.
CGCAAAGGCCCATTCTGCATCGCTCGGCAGGCGGTAATGGTGACCCGTCTTGCGTGACAGCCAGCCCGCATAGGCTTCGGCGTCGTGCCAGTTCACCTGTACTGCGGGGCGATCGGGGGCGACGGCCACGTCGCGATCCAGCGCGCGGCAAGCGCCATCATGCACGCAAAGCTGATAGTCGGATGACGAGACCTGGTTTCGCATGATGTGCAGCGGCCGGTCGACGCGCATCGCGCGCAGCGGCGCTTCCGCCTGCTGCCCGCCACGCGTGAAATCACCGGCCTCGCGATAGGACACGCTGCCCGGCGCGACCCTGACGATTGCAGGCT
>NZ_JALBGZ010001139.1:0-1334 GCF_023006515.1 Bradyrhizobium sp. PRIMUS42 | reverse complement strand
AGTACAGCCCGGTGATCTCGACGATCTCATAATAGCCCTTGCGGCTCGTGAAAAAGCCGCGCCTTTCGACATCGAAGTCTCCCCGCCAGACCTTTCGCGCGATCGCGCTGCCTGAGGCGGCGATCAGGAGGCCAGCGAGGATGATGTTTGATGTCGTGCGCATGGGAGGGAAACGCGCGGGGCCGGCGGGCTGTTCCCGGCCGGAATGCGATGTGATCGGGGGGTTAATCGATGCCAGCCGCGGGCGCGCTTCACCTCTCCCATTGGGAGAGGTGGGCACTGCCCGTGTCGTTTGGAATCACGCCTTCCGGTAGCGGATCAGCGAAAAGTGCCCCATCGGCGGCATCGGGCGGCGCTCGGCCAGCGTGATGCCGCCGTGTCTGGCCGCCCAGCCCTCGAGGCGAGCCCACGGGAATTCCGGGCGCCAGCCGAGGCGGCGGGCGATGGGCGCGAAGGCAAGCTCGAACAGTTTTCGCGGGCCGGTCTCCGCGCCGATGTGGTTGACGAGGATCAACTCGCCGCCGGGTTTGAGCACGCGCACGAACTCGTCGAGCGTGCCTTCGGGATCGGGCACGGCCGTGATGACATATTGCGCGACCACCGCGTCGAAGAAGTTTTCCGGGAAGGCGAGGTTTTTCGCGTCCATCACCGAGAGCACCTCGACATTGGAGAGGCGCAAGCTCCGCACGCGCGCCTGCGCCTTGCGCAGCATCGGCTCGGAAATGTCGACGCCGCAGATCTTCGTGGTGCGCGAATAATCCGACAGCGACAGCCCGGTGCCGACGCCGACGTCAAGGATGCGGCCGCCGATGCGGTCGGCCTCGGCGATGGTCGACTGCCGGCCGGCGTCGAACACCTTGCCGAATACGAGATCGTACACCGGCGCCCAGCGGCCATAGGCCTTCTCGACCCCGGCCCGCGAGATGTCTGCTGCCATGCCCCCTGCCCTACCAAAAACCCTGGAGAGTAATAGCCGTTGCTGAGATCAAATCCAGCCCCGCGCGCGGTCTGGGCCTCTCCCGCTTGCGGGAGAGGTCGACACGCTCGCAAGAGCGTGGCGGGTGAGGGCTTTATCCTCTCGCGAGATATCGCGTGAGGAAAGAGCCCTCTCCCCAACCCTCTCCCGCAGGCGGGAGAGGGAGCGCACTTCCGGCGTCGCGAGAGTGCCGTCCGATCTCATGATGTTCAGCCGCGCACCGCTTCAGCGAGCGGCCTCGCTGTGTCGCTCGCGACCTTCGCGGCGGCGCTCTGGATGAAACCGCCGCCGAGCACGCGCGCCTGCCCCGAAGGCGCGTCGTAGAACACGCAAGCTTGCCCCGGCGAGACGCCTTCCT
>NZ_JALBGZ010001138.1:0-1334 GCF_023006515.1 Bradyrhizobium sp. PRIMUS42 | reverse complement strand
CCGGCGACCAACCGAATGCGGGCGTCACGCTCGCAGCCGCCTCGGCGACGTCCCCGCCGGTTGCAAGCGCGCGCCAGGTCTGGACGGCACGCTTGGCTTCCTGGATGTTTTCCAGGAAGGCGATCTCGGAATGATAACGGCGCCAGCGGCCGGTCTCGAACATTTCGGAGAGATGTTGCAGGCGCTGCTCGGCGAGGGCGCACCAGCGTGCCGCGATGTCGCGGCCAACAGCCACGGCACGGGCGGACGCGAAATCGGACTCTTGGCGATGTGTCATGAACCAGCCCGTCAGGGGAAAACACGGACGCGGGGGGACGCAACGCACACGAATCAATTTAGACGCGACATGAATATTTTGTGGAAAAGTTTTGTCCTGTCCAGCAACGACACGGCTTTCGTCATCAATCACCGTAGTCGTGCGGATATTTGCTGTGTTTTCGAGTCAAGCTTCGCACAAGCATAACGGGCTTGCGGCGTGCCGGGCGGGCGATCAGGGCGAACGCAGCTGCGACCCCTCAACCGCAGGCTGAACGAGCGCGAAGCTTCAAAAAATCGGATGCCCAATCGGATGGCCCAAAAAGAAAAGACCCGTCCGGGGGGACAACCGGACGGGTCGAGCCATATGGGCGCTTGGGGTGGATGGGCGCTCGCGCCTAATATGACTGATGGGGAGGGATGACCGCTCCCACATAATTTGGTCGTGGCAGCTGGCTGAACGTTCAACGCGGCGTTTGCTTTTTTGACCTTCGGACCGCGCGCATCTTTGTCGCAGCCGTTATCGCGCCGCCGGCCTATCCGCCTGAGAAATCGTGGATTTATCCTCGGCACTCGACAACGAGGGCTGTTCGATCGCGCGGCTGCCGGGCGCGTCGCGACGCGTTCCGGCATCTTCACGTTTTGTTGTACCGGACGCAGCCGCAACCGGCATCACGCTGTCGGCGGGAACAGCCATGACCGCGGCGAACGCATCGGTCTGACCGTCGCCGAAAAGCTCGTCACGTCCGGGGGAGCCGAGATCGCGCGCAGTCTTCGCCAGGGTCATGCGCAGCGCCTCCGGCTTCAAGGCGTGATTGCGCTCGAGCAGCAACGCCGCGACGCCGGAGACATAGGCGGCCGAGAACGAGGTTCCCGATGTCATCTGGTATTTGCCGTCGGGCGCCGGCAGGAAGATGTCGACCCCGGGCGCTGCGACGGCGATGTAGTTGCCACGGTTGGACGCGGCGAACAGCCTGTCCTGCTGGTCGGTCGCGCTGACCGCGATCACGTTGGGATTGGCGGCCGGATACAGCGGCGGCGATTTGGCGCCGGCATTGCCGGCGGCCGCAATCAGCACG
>NZ_JALBGZ010001137.1:0-1336 GCF_023006515.1 Bradyrhizobium sp. PRIMUS42 | reverse complement strand
CGCTCTATCGGCACTTCCCGACGCGCGAGGATCTGTTCGAGGCGGTGTACCGGCGCGAGGTCGAGCAGCTCAGCGAGCTTGCCGAGCATCTGCGAAGCGCGAAGGATCCGGCGTTGCGGCGCGCGCGGATCTGCTACGACCATCTCGCCGGCGATCTCGGCGTGCAAATGCTCGATTCCCTGCGCGAGCGGAATCTGGTCAGGCAGAAGAAGCAGGACATCGAGTTGACGGCCGAGGGCGAGCGCTTCCTCGCCAAGCATCTGCAGATCTCGCCCGATATGCTGAGCCACCCGCGCCGCCCGGTGTGTAAGGCCTGCCTCGACTGGAGCGAGCGGCGGCATCACCTCGCGGGCACGCTGGGGGCCGCCATGATGCAGCGCTTCGCCGAGCTGAAATGGGCGGCTCGCGATGCCACGCCCGGCAGCCGCGTCGTGAATTTCACCCGCACCGGCGAGAAGCAGTTTGCCGCACTGTTCGGTAACGGAAAGGACTGACCGCGCGCGCTTCAGGTGCTGATGCCGGGCCTTCCCGTCCGCCTGCGTCAGCTTCTGTCGTCCCAGACCGCACGCGGCGAACGTTCATGCCGCATTCAGGTCATGATTGGCAGGTTTGGATCGCGCCGTGTCGATGTGTTGCAAGATTTGACATGTCGAATCGTGTCTTTTGATTCATTGTGCGCCGCAAGCGCCAACCCCAAAGACTTGCCCCAAGGACGAGAAGGAAGATCAAATGAAATACCTGTTCGCCGCCGCCATGCTCGCCAGCGCGGTCGTTGGTTTCAGCGAGGCGGCCAGCGCCGCCGAGGGCTGCGGCCGAGGGTTCTATCGCGGTCCCTATGGCAATTGCCGCCCGATGCGTGGCGCAGTCGTGGTGCGTCCCGCCCCCGTGGTGGTGGCTCCGCCGGTCGTCGTCGTGCCCCGCGCGCGCGTGTGCCCCTATGGCTTCCGCTGGTACGCTGGCCGCTGCCGCCCGTTCTGATCTCGTCCATTAACGTTTGCGAAATGGCCGCGCGGCGAAAGCCTGCGCGGCCATTTTTCGTTTTTTGGGGGCCTGACGATTCGCCGCGAATTGGAGCACCTCGGAATCGAAACGGGGACTGCTGGCTGCGATCCCCGTCCAATTCACGCGCTGCGGCGAGCTTACCAGTGATGGCGGCGGTGCCAGCGCCGACGATGCCGGCGCCAATGACGGTGGCCCCAGCCGCGATGGCGGCCATGCCAGTGCACCTGTTCGGGCGTCAGCTTGGCGGCTTCCTCGCTGGTGGTGACTGCCGGATGAGCGTCGGGATTGCCTTGCGGCGTACGAGCGGAATCACTGAGCGGCTGCGGTGACAGCG
>NZ_JALBGZ010001136.1:0-1337 GCF_023006515.1 Bradyrhizobium sp. PRIMUS42 | reverse complement strand
GTCTCGGCCCGCATCAGCCAGACCGCATAGGGCAGCGCCAGAACCGCCACGACGATCAGCGCAAACAGCGGATCGAGCGCGCGCAGCGTCCGGCGGCCGCCTGCGGTCGAGACCGCGAACACGACGAGCAGCAACAGGAGAAAGATCGCCGCGGGCGTCGTCAGCAACAAGAGGCCGGCCTCGATCGACCAGGCGAACCAGGCATTGCCGCGGCGCTGGCCGATGATCTGCCAGGAGTGCAGCAGCAGCAGCGCCCAGAGCGGCCGGGCCAGGATGAGGGGGCCGAAGTCGAGCGCCGACGAGGAGAAGGCGAGCACCGTCATGGTCAAGAGCACGGCAAGCACCGCCTGCTGCGGGCCGACCACGGCGCGGGACAGATGATAGAGCGCGATGAAGGTCGCGATCTCGCAGAGCTCGGCCAGCACATAGACGCCGAACATGTGGCCACCGGCGGCGCGATAGGCGATGTCGGCGAGCCAAACCGGCAAGGGTGGACCGAGGTCAGTGCCGACCTGGTATTCGCGTCCGAAAGCCAGCAGCGTTCCGAGGGTGCCGGGCGGGCTGCGGTAGAACACCAGCGCCACGAACAGCCACATCGCGGCCTGGAGCAGCACGACGATCCAGACGATCAGCCGCGGCCGGGCGCGAATGAGCTCGATGACCAGGGAGGTAAACCGCATGCAACGCCCGAAAGATGCAGCCAACCCGTCCAGCCGGCCCTATTCGCTCACGTCTGTTTTGATAATGGGCGCTGCGCGTCGTGGCAACCGCCACAAGTCGTCATGCCCAGGCTTGTCCCGCCTGCGCGGCCGAAGCCGCTTCAGCGGGGCGAAGGCCCGGGCATCCACGTTCTTCGTGCCGTGGGTAAGGCGTGGATGGCCGGGTCAAGCCCAGCGATGACGATACTAAGGGTCAGCAGCGCTAAGCCTTAAAGATTTGCCGACGCGTCGACTTCCACGTTGGCTTCCACCTGCACCTCGGTGACGGAGAACAGGTCCTGCACCGGCTCGACCGTCCAGGGCATATGCTTGACGCGGGCGGCGACGACGGGAGCGAAGAAGCTGCGGTGATGGACGGTGGGACCGAGGCGGTCAAGCGCGTCGAGGTGCTCGGGAACGGCGTAGCCCTTGTGCTGCTCGAAACCATAGCCGGGGCAGTCCTGCGCCAGCGCGCACATCAGGCGGTCACGCGTCACCTTGGCGACGATCGAGGCCGCGGCGATCGACAGGACGATGCCGTCGCCGCCGATCACGGCCTCGCAGTCGCAAGACGTGTCGAGCCGATCGCGGCCGTCGACGAACACATGGCGGGGCGAGTCGGGCAGCGCGACCACGGCG
>NZ_JALBGZ010001135.1:0-1338 GCF_023006515.1 Bradyrhizobium sp. PRIMUS42 | reverse complement strand
ATCGGCGCCTGTAATGCCCGACCGCGCCAGCCAGTCCTCGAATTCCGGCGCGCGGCGGCGGCTCGTCAACCGATTCCAGATAGGCGGCAAGCATCTTGGCCGAGTCCGAGCTGGTCGCGTAATGGTCCTTCAGAAACCAGGATAACGTCAGGCTGAAGCGACCCTTGGCAAGGCCGCGCGGACTGCGATGGCAGGTCGCACAGCCGTCAGCGAAGAGCTTGGCGGGCGACTTGCCGGCGTCGAGATTTTGCGCGGCCGCAACCGTCACCGTCAGAACCATGGCGGTGGCTGCAAAAATCATCACGGGCACGATCCGGCCGCACCCCGATCGAAACAGCGATCTCAAATGTCGTCCCCTCGCCCCGTCCGCGGTCACGCCGCCGACAGCTGATCGAATTCGGGCGGTGCGTAGGCCTTGCCGTCCTGATCGGTGATGACAACCCGCCACCCCTCGCTCGCCCACACCTTCGCCTTCGCCACGATGAGCAGCCGGCTCTCGCGAGCGAAACTGTATTTCTCGTTGTCGCGTTCTGCGACCATTTTGTAGGCCAATTCGCATCCCCTTGCGTCGCCCTGCACCCAGCCTCCTCGTGGCAGCGGGCTTTGGCGGCAATTCGCCGGGAGCGTGGCAATTTTTTGATGCCATCCGCAAAGCATAGCGTTGGCGGCCGGCAACGGCGTGCCCCACGGGAATGCAATTCCATCCGTCGCAGGCTTGCCCCGCCTGCGACGGCACGGGGCCGTCCTCGTGTCGTGCTGGATAGGCCGCCGGGGCGGCCTCACATCGGCAACGGAACCGATCGTCCCATGCCCGAGCTCCGCTAATGCACGCGGATGATGTGGGGGCGACCGAGATCAATCAGCCCCTGCACGGCCGAGAGGCGATCGTCGAGGGCTGCGATGGTAAGCAGCAGGTTGTTGCGGCGCTCGTCGAGCATACCCATCTCGGCGCCGGTGAGCTTCATGCTCGTCCGTTCCTTTTGGATCCCTTTGAGGGATTCGCGTAATCCGGCAATCAGGCCGGTCAGCTGTTTGGCCTCTTTCGTCATCGAACGCTTCGCGACATTTTGGCGGCGCGACTCCGCCTGGCTCTGTCTCATGTCATCCTCCCGTGCCCCGCTGCCCCGAGTGGATGCTTACAGCTTTGGGTAGACATGTTACGATCGATGAAATCTGCCGGCGAAAAACCGACTTAAATTGTCGCGACCTCGATATAGCAAAGAAAAGCCCGGCACGAGGGCCGGGCCTTCCTGGCTACGCTAGTGCTTCTGATGGCCGCCGCCGGGGCCACCGGCCGGTGCACCGCCGCCACGGGGCGCGGCGTTGATGTGGGAAGCA
>NZ_JALBGZ010001134.1:0-1341 GCF_023006515.1 Bradyrhizobium sp. PRIMUS42 | reverse complement strand
CGATGTCGCTGGCGCCGCAATCGGCACCGGCGACTGAGCCGCCGCAACGGATGGCTGCGACCGCCCCGACGCAAATCGCGCCCGCGAGCAGCAGCGGTGGCGGCTACATCGTGCAGGTCTCCTCGCAGCAGAGCGAGGATAGCGCCGCTGCGTCGTACCGCGTGCTTCAGAGCAAATATGGCAGCGTGCTCGGCTCCCGTTCGCCGGTGATCAAGCGCGTGGACCTCTCCGACAAGGGCAAGGGAGTCGTCTACCGCGCCTTCGCCGGGCCCTATGGTTCGGCGGAGGAGGCGACGCACGCCTGCAACAACCTGAAGTCTGCCGGCTTGTCCGCCTGCTTCGTCCAGAGGAATTAATGGCCGTTTCCTTGACCCCCTCGCGGGTCAGGGTTAATCGGCCGTTATGAGCACGCGGGCCTTCATTACCGGCGTATCCGGAACCGAACTGACCGCCATCGAGCGGGAGTTTATCCGCGACCAGCGCCCATGGGGCTTCATCCTGTTCAAGCGCAATGTCGCAACGCCAGCTCAAGTCGCTGCTCTGGTTGCGGAATTGCGGACGGCGGCAGATGTCGCCGACGCGCCTGTCCTGATCGATCAGGAGGGCGGACGGGTGCAGCGGCTGGGTCCGCCGCACTGGCCGGTCTACCCGCCGGGCGCCGTGTTCTCGACCTTGTACGACACTGATTCGGCCCTCGGCCTCACCGCGGCACGCCTCAGCGCACGCCTGATCGCGGCTGATCTCGCCGATCTCGGCATCACCGTGGATTGCTTGCCGCTGGCCGACGTGCCGGTGGCCGGCGCCGATGCCGTCATCGGGAATCGGGCCTATGGCACCGAGCCGGGCAAGGTCGCGGCAATCGCGCGTGCCGTCACCGAAGGGCTGGAGCAGGGCGGCGTGCTGCCGGTCCTCAAACACATTCCCGGCCATGGCCGGGCCACCGCGGACACCCATTTCCAGCTGCCGACGGTGGATACGCCGAGGGCCGAGCTGGAACAGACCGACTTCGCGGCGTTCAAGCCGCTGGCGGATCTGCCGATGGCCATGACTGCACATGTTGTGTTTAGCGCGGTCGATCCCGCCCATCCGGCGACGACATCTGCGACAATGATTGCTGACGTGATTCGCGGCGCAATCGGGTTCCAGGGTTTGTTAATGAGTGATGACGTGTCGATGAACGCGCTGTCGGGGAATATCGCGGAGCGAACCCGCGCGATTTTCGCGGCCGGCTGCGATGTGGCCCTGCATTGCAACGGCAACATCGAGGAGATGCGCGAGGTCGCCGGCCAGACACCAGAACTGTCCGGCCGGGCGCTGGAGCGGGCGAACGCCGCGCTCGCC
>NZ_JALBGZ010001133.1:0-1341 GCF_023006515.1 Bradyrhizobium sp. PRIMUS42 | reverse complement strand
CGGAGAGCTGGAGCGGCGTACGCTTCAGGTACGGCTCGAGCCGCAGCAGCTTCGCCGCCTCCGCCACGCGCGCCTCGATCTCGGAGCGCGGCTTGCCCTGCACGCGCAAGGGCGAGGCGATGTTCTCGTAGACGGTGAGCGAGGGGTAGTTGATGAATTGCTGGTAGACCATGGCAACCGAACGCTGGCGCACATCGGCACCCGTGACGTCCTTGCCGTTCACCACCACCTTGCCCGTGGTCGGCTTGTCGAGGCCGGCGAGCAACCGCATGATCGAGGTCTTGCCCGACAGCGTCGGGCCGAGCAGCACGTTAAGGGTTCCGCTCTCGAGCGTCAGCGAGACGTCGCGGATATGTGGGACACCCTCGACAGTCCGGGTCACGTGATCGAGCGTCACGGTCATGAGCGTCCTCCCGCTTCCAGCAGGGGAGTTTGCTGCACAGTGTGGGTCCTGATCCAGTCGTCAAGCACGCCGATCTCATCGGCAGATAGTCGCAGGCCGAGCTTGGAACGGCGCCAGACGACGTCCTCGGCGGTCACGGCCCATTCGTTGGCCATGAGATAGCGCACCTCGCGCTCGGTCAGCGTCGCACCAAAGGACTGGCCGAGATCGGCGGCCGATTTCGCGTCGCCGAGCAGCTTGACCGCCTTTGTGCCATAGGCGCGGGCAAGACGTCGCGCGTGCTCGTGACTGAGGAAGGGATAGCCACGCTGAAGCTCGGCGATCAACCCGTCGATGTCGGACACATTCATGTCGCCGCCGGGCAGCGGCCATTTGCCGGTCCAGCCCTCCCGTGCTTTTGCACTGCGCAGATAAGGCGCGAGCCGATCGAGCGCTTCTTCGGCGAGGCGGCGATAGGTCGTGATCTTGCCGCCATAGATCGAGAGCAGCGGCACACCGCCGGGCGTGTCGAGCTCGAACACGTAGTCGCGCGTCGCGGCCTTGGCTTCACTGGCGCCGTCGTCATAGAGCGGGCGCACGCCGGAATAGGTCCAGACGACGTCGTCCGGCGTCACCGGCTTGGCCAGATATTCACTCGCCGCCGTGCAGAGATACTGGATCTCCTCGGCCGTCGCCTTCACCTTGGCGGGATCGCCGTCATAGTCGCGATCCGTGGTGCCGATCAGCGTGAAATCGTCCTGGTACGGGATCACGAAGATGATGCGGCCGTCGGCGTTCTGGAACATGTAGGCGCGGTCGTGGTCGTAGAGCTTCCTGACCACGATGTGCGAGCCCTGCACCAGGCGTACCTTGGCTTTCGCATTGACGCCGGCGCCGCGGCCGAGCACGTCCTCGACCCAGGGGCCGCCGGCATTGACCAGCGCGCGGGCCTGGATCTG
>NZ_JALBGZ010001132.1:0-1344 GCF_023006515.1 Bradyrhizobium sp. PRIMUS42 | reverse complement strand
GGTCGTGCTGCGCACCGACGGCGCGATCGAGGCGCGCACGGCGCAGTCGATCCGTCATCTCGTCGCCGCCGCCATTCCCGGCATGAGCCGCGACAAGGTCACGGTGCTGGACGCCGACGGCTCGATGCTGCTCGCCGAAGAGGACGAGGCGAGCGCTGCCCCGACCAAGATGGCGAGCCTTCAGAAAACGGTCGGCGGCATGGTGCAGGAGAACATCCGCAAGGCGCTGACGCCGTATCTGGGTCTCGACAATTTCGAGGTCAGCGTGGCGCCGCAGCTCTCCACCGACAAACGGCAGATCAACGAGACCGTCTACGATCCGGAGAGCCGTGCCGAACGTTCGGTGCGGAACGTGCGTGAGAAGGAATCCTCGCAGAACGCCGATCGTTCGACGCCGACCACGGTGCAGCAGAATCTTCCCGATCAGCAGGTGAACGCCGGCGGGGGCAAGAACTCCAACGAGGACAAGACCCGCCGCGAGGACGTCACCAATTTCGAGGTCTCGTCCAAGACCACGACGACGGTGAGCGACGGCTATTTGGTGAAGAAGCTCTTCATCGCGGTCCTGGTCAATCGCGCGCGGCTGGTCGCCGATCTCGGCGACAAGAGCAACCAGGCCATCGTCGACAGCAAGCTCGCCGAGATCAGCCAGCTTGCGGCGACGGCCGGCGGACTGGACAAGCAGCGCGGCGACCAGATCCAGGTGACGGCCGTCGACTTCATCGAGGGCTCGCGCGAGCTGGCGCCGGTGCCCCCGATCAGCTTCGTCGAGATGATCAACAAGCAGCTCGGCAGCGTCATCAACGCGGTGACGATCCTGGCCGTTGCTTCGATGCTGGTCTGGTTCGGATTGCGGCCGGCGGTGAACGGCATTCTGACCCATCGCGCGGAGCAGGAGCAGGTCGAGGCCGCCGAGGCCGCGGAGCTCGAAGCTGCTACGGCCCTCGCATTGGCCGAGAGTCAGGACCCCGAGCTCAATCTCGTCGAAGACCTCGAAGGCAAGATGCAGCGAACGCCGCAGAAGCGGCTGGAGCAGATCGTCCGGCTCGATCAGACGCAGGCGGCGGCGATCCTTAAAGACTGGATGCGACGCGAGGAGGCGGCATGAACGCGGCAATCGGAAAGCTCCTGACGCAGTTCGACGCGAACGGCCGGGCCAAGGCACCACCGCCTCCGCCGCCCAGGATCCAGGACGTGCTGACAAGGCCGAAGGAGATCGTGCGCGAGCCTCAACCGCAGCTTCAGGCTCACCCGCAACCTCTGCCCCAGTCGCCGCCTCCGGCGCCGAAGGCGGAAGCCCCGGCGGCAAATCTCCTGGATGATGCTTACCGGCGCGGCCATGCG
>NZ_JALBGZ010001131.1:0-1348 GCF_023006515.1 Bradyrhizobium sp. PRIMUS42 | reverse complement strand
CTTGCGGGCGTCCTTGACCAGCGTCAGTCCGGCGCGCACGGGCGCAGCGCCACCGACGGACACATACGTTGCCGCAGTCACCGCAAGGCCGGCCGTCGCGAGGCCGAGCACCAGGCGATCGGTGTCCTCGCCCATGGCGAGGTGCTTGCCCTCCCGCACGACGTCCCTGATGTCGCCGATCACGAAGAGATCCCCGGCCACCGTCCCGGACAGGCTCGCGACATCGTCGGCGTTGCCGGTGACGAGGCCGGTGGCAAAGCGCTTTGCGAAATACGAGGTGGAATTCTGTTCCTTGACCGCATCGCTCACGCGGCTCAGGAGGTCGTCCGGCAACGCGATGTTCCGGTCGCGCGCCAACGCCACAAAACTGTCGGCGAGATCGGCGTCATCGGCGGCGAGCGCGGCCTCAATGTTGTCCTGAACCAGCCGGTCATTCCGCTGCAGCAGCGCATCGAGCTTGAGCTCGGAGAGCACGGCCGGATCATCCTGGGCGGCGAGGATCGTGCCCGCCTCACGGGCGTGCGGCGCTACCTGCGCGAGCATGAAGCTGCACGCCGCGATACCGGTCAACGCTGTGCTGATTCGCAGCCACTTCATGCGGGAAACCTGGACGGTCCTGAAATCGTTGACGATTGATTCGTCTCTGGTCGCCAATTGCGCTCGTCCACAGACATAGTATGCCAAAATTGCGACACAACGTCCCCGACGAAAGAAGGGCTTCTCTCAGGCCTCAAGATTGTGTCGAATTTGCATGAGCAAATGAGCATGGGGTAATTGCGGGGCTTTCGGTTCCGCTGGACTAGCAATCGTCTGCACCCGCCAGTATGGTCCGCGGCGCCTTAAAGATGCCGCGTCAGTTCGTGATTGTGTCTGCCGCCATTGCCACTCCAGGATGAGTTCGATGTCCGACCATGTCGTCCCGCACTTCCACAACGATGCCGGTGTCCCCGTCATCGAGATCGGCTCGCAAGAGTTCATGTGCGTAGGCGCCAACCCTCCGTTCGACCATCCTCACGTCTTCCTCGACCTCGGCAACGACAACGAGATCATCTGCCCCTACTGCTCGACGCTGTACCGGTTCGCGGCCGACCTGAAGGCAGGCGAAGCCCGTCCGCCGGAATGCGTCCTGAAGGACAAGGTGGCCTGACCGCTTCCATCGGTCAGGGGTGGCGCTCTCCCGAACGATTGTCATCGCCGGTGCCGGCATCGGTGGACTGACGGCTGCGCTTGCGCTCGCAAACCGCGGCTTCCGGATCGTCGTGCTGGAAAAGGCCGAGCGCCTCGAGGAAGTCGGCGCCGGCCTGCAGCTCTCGCCCAATGCCAGCCGCGTGCTGGTCGAGCTCGGCCT
>NZ_JALBGZ010001130.1:0-1350 GCF_023006515.1 Bradyrhizobium sp. PRIMUS42 | reverse complement strand
CGCAGTGACCCGAACGGTACCGCCGCCGGTCAGTTGCTGGGCTGCCGCCTCATGGACTGGCACCGGGCATGCTTCTCTGTCTCTCTCGTTTGGCTTGCCGATCTCGGCGCGGCCGCCGGCGACGTCGACATTTGTGCCGCGCAGGCTCTGGCTGACATTGACGGCGGTCAGGCCCATCGCCTGCAAACGGTCCGGGTCGAGCGAGACCAGGATCTCGCGCTCGACACCGCCGATGCGCTCGACCTGGGCGACGCCGCGGACGCCTTGCAGCGCGCGCTTGACCACGTCGTCGACGAAATAGGAAAGCTGCTCCGGCGTCTTGCCGGGTGAGATCGCGGCATAGGTGACGATCGGCAGGCCGATGACGTCGACGCGCTGGATCAGCGGCTCGGTGACGTTCTGCGGCAGGTTCGAGCGCACACGCGTCACCGCGTCCTTGACGTCGTTGAGGGCGCGGTCGGTGTTGGTCTCCAGTGCGAACTGGATGGTGGTGACCGACACGCCGTCGGTGATCTGTGAGGTGATGTGCCGCACGCCCTCGACGCCGGAGACCGCGTCTTCAACCGTCTTGGTCACCTGCGATTCCAGCTCAGCGGGCGCCGCGCCGAACTGCGAGACCACGACCGAGATCACGGGAATGTCGGCCGAAGGCAGCCGCGTCACCGCGAGCTTGGTGAAAGATACCCAGCCGAGAATCAGGAGGATGATCGAGAAGACGACCGACGGCAGCGGATTACGGATCGACCATGCCGAGATATTGAGAGCCATCAGCGTACCCGCGTGCGATCGAGTTCATCGGCGAACATGGTCTTGATCTGGTCGCCGTCATGGAGCGAAGAGCCGGCGTCGGCGACGACGATTTCGCCGACGTCGAGGCCTTCCAGGATTTCCGTCGCGCTGTCGGACGACAGTCCGACCCGTACCTTGCGCGTCTCGATCGTGTTGCCCTTGACGACCTGAATGGTGAGATGGTCGATCGCGGTCTTGGGGATCGAGACGCCGCAGCTTCGCTTGGCGTCGATCGAGGCGCGGGCGAACACGCCGACCTTCAGCGAGGGATTGTTGGTGACGCTGATGCGGACGCGGCCGAGCTGCGTGGCGCGGTCGATCTCGGGCGCAACCAGCCGGACCCGGCCGATCAAATCGGGCGCGTCGTCGCGGCTGATGCGCACGGTGGCGCCGGAGCTGAGCTTGGGCATGTGCACCGCCGGGACCTGAGCATCGAGCTCGATCTCGTTGTTGACGGCGATGCGGAACATCGGGCCGGCCTGCGGGGATGCGGGCGCGCCGACGATGGTGCGGACTTCGGTGATGAGGCCCGGCGCAGGCGCCTTCAGCGAGACCGGGCCT
>NZ_JALBGZ010000112.1:0-11964 GCF_023006515.1 Bradyrhizobium sp. PRIMUS42 | reverse complement strand
CGAGCGACGCACCGCCCCCGGCGAGGCCGCCTGCGATGACCGGCAGTTGAAGCGAGATGTAACCGGACAGGCCGAGCACCGCGCTGATCGCGACCGCGGCCACCACCATCTCGCCCGCCGTGCCGGCGTTTGCCGCAAACCTGTCGATGAAGCCGGTGACGGTTGTTAACATCAACCCGACCAGAGCGACCACCAGCACCAGCAGGATCACGAAATTCGCGACCTGCCGAAGCCAGGCTTCCGTAAACGGGCGCGTAGCCTCAAACAATCCAAGTGCAATGAAGAGCGGCCCGAGTGCGATCACGACACCCAGACCAACCTTGGCGTAGAGCAGGATGGCAAACTGCAAGAAGGAGCCAACCGCCACAAAGACCAAGAGAATGGCGGCAATCAGCGCAGGCGCAATGTTGGTCAGACCGGCTTGTTCGTAAATCCGGTTGGCGACGTCGATTCCTTTGGAGAGAAGCTGATCGAAAGGAGTTCCGGAGTTGGTATTCAGTCCAGAGCCCGCCAAGGCGTTGCCGATCTCCTTCGGCAAGGAATCAAAGAACAGACCGGTGACGTATTGCTGGAACGTACTCGAGTTGGTCGCTAGCAGCACCACGACCACGATCCGCATCGCCCGCCAGGCAAACTCCATAATTGGCTCAGAGATTGCGCCCCGCATTACCGCGAAACCGTACAGGATGACATAGAGCATCACGGCCGTGCGGAGGGGGCCATCAATGTAGGAGGCAAGATTAGACACCGAGGTCGACACGAATGCCGTGATCGGCTGTTCGAACTCTTTCAGGAAACTATCAAAGACGTTTACGGCCATCGCGGCGATCCTTACTTCAGCGCGTCTTTCATCTCTTGGATGGTGATCTTGTTGCGCGCTTCATTGGCGTTGATGCAGTTCGGCGTCTTTCCCAATTCTCCGGGATTGTCGCGGCAAGCCTTGATGGCCACCGCGAGCTCGTCCCGATGGTCGAGAAACCAGCCGACGGTTTTCGTCTGCTCGGCCCTATCAGCCTCGTTGCAGCCCGTTAGGGTAGCGACGACAGCGATTACCAGAATGCATGCCTTCATCGTCATTTTAGGGCCGCCTTCATTTCATCGACCAATTGGCGCTGCTTCTCGTGCTCGCGTTGTCCGTCCATGTCCGTGCGGGCCTGCTGAATCATTGCAAGGGCCTGCATCCGCAGCACATCGTTCTGCAGCAGTGCCTGTTCGGCTTGCAGCCGCGCGGACAGATCGAGAGTTTCCTTGACGTCGGTCGCCGAGCTGATACGCGTTCTCAAGTCTTCCAGCGCATCGATACGCTGCGAGGCCGTGTCGTAGACTGCCTGGCCCATGGTGTGCTTGGCGCCGGTCTGCCGCGCGATCCGGTCGAGCTCGCTCTGATAATACGAATTGCCACTGTTGCCGGCATAGGCGCGGTTCTGCGAAAGATAATGGTTCATCGCATCGGCGAAGTTGCCCCCACCCTGC
This sequence comes from Bradyrhizobium sp. PRIMUS42, assembly GCF_023006515.1. Classification (NCBI taxonomy): domain Bacteria; kingdom Pseudomonadati; phylum Pseudomonadota; class Alphaproteobacteria; order Hyphomicrobiales; family Nitrobacteraceae; genus Bradyrhizobium; species Bradyrhizobium sp. PRIMUS42. The sequence goes on along the minus strand of NZ_JALBGZ010000112.1, from coordinate 10,491 downwards.
CCCGCGACGAGACGTTCGATGTCGGAGAACTGTTGGGGTAGAACTTTCCGGAACTGCGGCGTGTTCAAGAGCGCGCCAATGTCGTTGGCGTTGGTGCGCTTGTTGAAGCTGTCATAGAGCTGCTTGGCCTGGTTCAATTGATCCTGCGCCACCCGGAGCTGGGAGGTCAGGGTGTCGACCTGCTTCTTCAGCTCCGTCAGTTGCTCGAATTGCCGCGCATAGACGCTAGGATCGAACACAATCTCCGCCTCCGCAGGTGATGCCATCACGAAGGTCAGGACGGAGATGGACGTGAGAACCATCGGGATACGCAGAACCGTCATCGGATTGTCCTCCGTTCGGCGTGAAATACTGGCAGCCATTGGGCCGGATCATCGCCGACCTCGGCCCGAACGCGGTCGAGCAGCTCGATGGTTTCCGTCCGTCCGGACAACACGGCGAGCGCATCGCCGAAACCGCCGAGATCGAGTTCTGCCACCACCGAATTGTGGCCTTGCTTGACAAGGAACCGACGGCTTTCGGGCGCGAGCTCCTCCTTGATCAGGCGGAATTCCGTGTCGGTCAGATGGAAGCCGTCGACATAGTCCGAGCGAGTCCCCCGCGCATTCGGCAGAAAGATTTGCGTCGGGCACTGCTCGACAATGGTGTGTGCGATCGGGGAGGCCAGCGCGTCGCGCGGCGACTGCGTGCCGAAAACCATGACGCCGTTCTGCTTGCGGATGGTTTTCAGCTTGTTGTTGGCGAGATCCCGAAATGCCTCGTCGCCAAGCGCCTTCCAGAACTCGTCGATGTCGATGATCAGGCGCCGGCCGTCGATCAGGCGTTCGACGCGGTGGAACAAATACATCATGAGCGGCGTGCGCACTGTCGGGTGATCGAGCAGATCGGTCATGTCGAAGCCGATAAACCGGGCGTCGAGGCCGATCGCATCCTGCTCGCCATCCAGCACCCAGCCGAAAGGAGCACCCCGGCACCATCGCTCCAATCGGGCGCCAATTCCTTCGCGATCCTGTTGGCCCAGAAAAGCCCGCAGCGCACCGAACGAGCGCTCCGCCTGCCGCAGGTGACCAAGGGCTCGCAACCCGGAATCGATCCGTTCCTCCTCCGATACGGTCAGCGCGCGGTCTTCTGGCGTAACGAGCTTCCGGATAAGAGTGCCCAGGAAGGAAAGATTGGCTGGCGTCAGCTCAAGCGCCTTGAGCGGCGCGCAGCCGGTCGCAATGCCGTTGTGGAGCGTCAGATAGGTGCCTCCGGCGGCACGGACGAAAATCTCGGCGCCTCGGTCCTTGTCGAAGAAGACGTAAGTGGCGCCGAGCCGCTCGGCCTGCGACAGCAGGAAGTTCTGTACAACGGTCTTGCCAGACCCCGAGGGTCCACAGATGAAGGTGTTACCGAGATCGCCGTGATGGAACGAGAAGTAGAACGGCGAGCCGGACGCGGTCTTGAGCATCGCAACCGCCGGTCCCCAATGGTTGCCGGCAGGCTTTCCGGTGGGATAGGTGTGGAACGGAGAAAGTGCCGCGAAATTGCGCGAGCTGATCGCGCCAGTTCGTGCCCGATACTTGAACAGTCCCGGGAGCTGGGCCCAATAGGCCGCTTCAAGGCCGAGATCCTCGCGCGCAACCACGGCGCCCGCGTCGGCCAAAGCGCGCCGCGCTACGCTCATGTGATCCTGCAACTGCGAAGGCGTCTCGGCGTAGATCAGCAGCGACAGATGATGGTCTCCGAGCGCGAACCGGTTGGATTCGAGATCATCGAGTGCGTCGGAGAGCTCATCGACCTGCGAGGCCGCTGGATCCTGAGCCGAGACCAGCTGATTCTGCTTGCGCGTCAGGACAGTCTTGGCGTCGGCTTTCGACAAGAACGCGAAGGATTGCGTGAGGATGACCTCGAGAGGTACGGAAAGCAGCGCGTTCAACAGGCCAGGCCTTGTGGACGCCGGATATTCCTTGAGTCCAAACATGCCAGCGAACCGCGACCCACCCGCGCTGCGAATTTCGATGGCCTCACGGCCGAAGATGACGCGGTTTGTATAGAGCGCGGGGCCTATTGGCCCTTGCGGCAATGGCATTGGCATCCACTCGCCGGAGGCGAGGCCGTGGAGCAACTTCATCGGCTCTGAGAATACGATGCCATCACGCTCACTCAATCCGAGAGCATGGGCGCCGTAGCGCTCCAATGCCGCGACCATATCGCGGGCGGCATCGTTGAGCCGCTTGATGGCGTCGCCGTCGACCTCGAGGGAAGCCGCAGCACTCCGGCCAAGCCGCTTGAAGAACGCGGCCGCCGCGTCGGCGGGGGCGCGACCGGGATGCCAAACCAGCGTCAGATAGAGATCGTTGCGAAACAGCGCTGCCTTGCGGAGCCGGTCGCGATATTGCGCGTCGAGCGCCTCGGCAAATGTCGATCGGAACGCACCGTCCGGATAGTCCGATGTCCGGCGTCGCACCAGATGGGTCCAGAGCGCCAGCCGCGGGTCCGCAACATTGCGCAGGGTGAGGTTCAGCTTGGCGTGCAGGTCGTTCAGATCCGCCGTCTCGGCGGTCTCGAACGAGGTGCCGTCGAGCCGGATCACCGTCAGCAGGGCCCGCGTCGTGAGACTGATCACCGTATTGGTGACATGCCGGCCGAACGGCAGGTAGACATCGGGCCCGATCTCCCGGGTTTTGAGCGCTGCGTTACGCATAACCAAGATCCCGTGTTCGATATCGCCGGACGAGCTTGAGCGGCGTGCAGGACGATCCGCCCCAGAACGACGCGTTGCGCGTGCGTCCGCGGGTTTCGATCCAGGCGAGCAGGATCCGGAACATGTTGGGGTCGTGCCGGCAGATGATGCGGCAAAGACCATGGATCGGGATGGCGACCAGACCGTAGATGATGCTCCCAGCCACCAGGAACAGGATGCAGGAAAACATCACGTTGAGCGCCATGGCTTCCATGGTGACGCCGGCAATCATGGCTGGACGCGTGCAGGCGAGGAATAAGGTGTCCTCCGTGAGACGCACGGCCTCATTCATCAACGCCCCCCGGTCAAGGTCGAGACCACCTCAGAGGCGCCGAACGTGATGGCGACGCCGAGCACGACATAGGCGGCCTTGCGCAGGTCGAGATAGCCGAACATCCAGGCGATGCCGACGATGATGACCGCTAGCGTCGCGAGTAGGCGCGCGACATTGCCGGTCAACATGTTGACGATGTTCTGCAACACGCCCTCGATGTTCGCGGTCTGGGCAAGTGCGGGTTCAACCAAGGCGATGCTGAGGACGGCTCCCATGCAAAAGAGTGCAGCGGAGTGTTTAAAAGGAGAAGTCATGACATGGCTCCGATTGGCAGTGCAGCCGGACCAGCCCGGACCACATGTTGAGTTGAGACAAAGCAAAAGAGGTCCTCATCGCTCATAGACGAAGGCTGACGTGCCAAGGCCCGAGCGATAGACGTCCCAGTTCGGACGCTCGTTGATGGAGGGAGCTGGCGTGTTGATTTTCGGGGTGTCGCCGGTGGAAATGTCGGCATCGCCGGGCGGGGTTCGGGGCTCGGGAGTTGTTCGGGGAGTTTTGGCCGCGAAGCTCGAGACAACGCTGGCAATGGCCTGATCGCGGCCTGAGGCGTTCGCGTTTGCTGCTTGCAATCGGGCCTGGAACAATCTGGCGAGGCCGGCGATGTGCTTGCAGGCGTCGAAGGTCGTGGTGACCGTCAGCCTCACCTCTTTCATGTCCGCAGCATCAAGCTGAGCGAGACCGGTGCGGACCGGCTGGCCTGTGGCTATGGCCTCAGTCGCGAGCTCGATCGCTTCGTCACGGTCGCTTGCCTGAATCGGAACCGGTCTGCGCGCCTGAATCGTGATCAGCAGCGGTTCGAACGAGCTCGCCTGGCGCACAATCGCCGTCAGCGGCCGGACCAGGTCCGGCATCGGCGCGCACTGTTCGACCAGAGCTGCGAATGCAGCTGGATCCATTGTTGATAGCCTTTCGCTGTTGTCAGGACCTGGAGACGGACGCTATGCCGCGAGCGCCGTGCTTGACGGAACATCAATTGCCGGCTTCGAAATCTTGCCGGCTGCACGGATCGCCCTGAGGACGTCATCGGTGACTGGCAGTAGCCCAGCGACGGCTTTGGTGGCTCCGATTTGACGTGGCTCGCCGAGGCGATCGAGTTGCCATCCGGCCCGGCGCAGGATTCGCTCCATGCGCAGGTCAGTGACGGTCGCGATGGCCTGCAGGTCGTGCTGCTGGCCCCATTCAATCATTGCCGCAAACAGCAGGAACGTTGCTTCCCGCAAGCCGTTCTCGGCTGTTGCCGCGACGGTTTTGGTGTCAACGCAAAAGCGCGAGCTCTCCCAGATCCTGGCTGCTTTGGGCGCCGCGTGGCCATCCAGCAACACTGGGAACGTGTCGGCAAGCATGTTGGGCCCCGTAGTGGGCAGCAGGCGAACACAACCGACAACCTCGCGCCGCTCGACCACCAAGAGATAAGTCGGCCTGAAGGCGTCGTACTGATCGGTCTCCAATCCGTCCGCGACAGAGACGTCCCAGTCGAGCCGCTCCTTGAACACGCGCCCGCGCAGACGATGCATTCCCATGGTCAGTTCGGAGTCGTGCAGGAGTGCCGTACGTGTGCGCACAATGACCTTCATTCTTAACCTCTCGCTTACGAATCACAGCTTCGAGATCAAGAAAGCAGGCGCGGTCACGCCGTTGCGCTGTCACTTCTGACAGGACGTCATGGTTCTCTTGGGGGCGCGTACCGCATTCGCAGGCGTGGTCATCCGCGCAAACTTTGGAAACTGTATAAGTTTGTGGCGCCCAGATCTGACAGCGCAGGGAATGGAATTCCTTAACCTCAAGAAATGGAGAAAAGAGCTGCTTTGTGTGACCACAGTCAGAGGTTGTTTCTCCTCCGTCGTATCCTCGCATTGATGCTGTAGTTCTGACAGAGCGATATCGAATTGTTCGTGCCGCAAAGCTGCCGCAAGGCCGCAATACACGCCCCACACGCAACGCGCGAATGTTGCGCGGTTGTCGCTTTTGGGAACCAGAATAGTTCTAAAGGGGTGCGATGAAAGAAGCCAAAAGAGCATGCGATGAATTTGTCGATTGTCTTCACTCTGCCCATACGGAAGATGATTTTCGACGCATCGCGGAACGAACAGCGCATGCATTGGGTTTCCGCTGGTTCGCTTATTTTGGCCACCGCGCAAATGGCCCCAAGCTGATCTCATCCTATCCGAAGAGTTGGACCAGCCACTATTTTCGGGAGGGATACGACAAAATCGATCCCGTTCTTCAGGAACCGCGAAACACAGGCCGGATGTTCGTGTGGGATGGACGTGAGGCGCGAAGCGCAAAGTCGGCGAAGGAACGCCGTCTGTTTGACGATGCGCTCAGCTTCAAGATCAGGACCGGCCTGACGGTTCGCATTCCCGCAAGCCAAAACCAGTTCGCGGCGTTCACGCTGGCGGTGGACGACCGCAGCCTTGGACTCGATCGCTTCGTCGAGAGCTCGGGAGACATGTTGGAAAGGTTGGGACTCACCTATCATGCGCATGTCAACGCCGCCAGAATAGAACGCACGCCCGTAGACAGTCAGCAGGAAAGTCCCCTGACCCAGCGCGAGCGGCAGTGTCTAGAGTGGATCTCTGATGGCAAGACGATGCAGGATATTGCGCAGCTTCTAGGAGTTTCGTCGCGTGTGGTGAAGTATCATCTGGACAATGCCAGGCGAAATCTTGCTGCACTCACCCTTCCCCACGCTGTGGCCCTCGCGTTTCGCCAGGGATTGCTCCCATAATGCCTAGAACTGCCGTCTGGGTCGGCAAGCATGGCTCAAGATCGGTGATCAACCAATGTGAGCGTGCCGAGAAGTGCAGCGGCCTCATCAAATGAGTTCGGCGCGCATCATTTGCGGTTATTCAGCTAAAAACGGATCGCTGCTCGCAGTTCATCGTACCCACGTTGTCGCAGAATCTTCGAGCAGGAAATCGGGCGTCGCCCTGCGGGCCGGGCTGTTGGCTGCGCGGAAGCCCCGCAAGCGGGTCTTCCCCCTTGCGGGCTGCCATCCCTGACGCAAGAGGTGCGTCGCCCAATAGCCGCAAAGGTCGGCCGAGCCCAGAAGCGTGCAAATCGATTGGTTTTACCTTCATTGGCGCTACACTTCCTCCCGGGAGGCGATTCGTCGCCCATCCCGTGCATGTTCACTTGTTCTTCCTGGAGTTTGCATTTCAACATCGGCGCCGGCGGACGGTCAGACGTGTCAGAAGCAGCATTCAAACTGAAACCGTTGGAAGCTCCACTCTATCGCGAGCCGCCGCACAATATTGAAGCTGAACAAGCGCTGCTCGGCGCCATGCTGCTCAACAACGACGCCTTTCACCGCGTCGCCGATTTCCTGAAGGCCAAACATTTCTTTGAACCGTTGCACGCTGGCATCTTTGAGGTGATCAGCGAACTGATCCGCTCGAACAAACTTGCCAATCCGATCACGCTTAAGACTTGCTTTCCCGCCACTATCGACATCGCTGGAACATCGATCGGGCAGTATCTCGCGCGCCTGGCCGCGGAAGCGACGACGATCGTCAACGCCGTCGATTACGGCCGGACTATCTACGATCTTGCGGTACGACGCGAGTTGATCAGGATAGCCGAGGACATGCTCAATGGCGCATTTGAGGCGCCCATCGATTGCCCCCCAGCAGATCAGATCCAGCAAGCCGAGCAGCTTCTGTACGAAATCGCCGAAACGGGGCGCTATGGCGGTGGCTTCGAGACGTTCGAGACAGCGCTGGACAACGCCATCGACAGGGCCGCGCAAGCTTACAAGTCCGATGGCAAGCTCTCGGGGCTTGCTACTGGCCTCAAGGATATTGATGCCAAAATGGGCGGTCTTCAACCAACGGACCTCATCATCATCGCCGGCCGACCAGGCATGGGGAAGACGTCCCTCGCCACCAATATAGCATTCAATGTCGCAAGTGCCCACGACGCGACACGACAGGTCGTTAGCTCGCTGACGCCCATCGTAGGTGGTATCGTCGCCTTCTTCTCACTGGAAATGTCGTCGGAACAGCTTGCCACCCGCGTGCTCTCCGAACAGGCCGAAGTGCCGTCCTCCAACATCAGGCGTGGCGACATTGGCGAGACCGATTTCGGCAGGCTCCTCGACTACCGCCAGAAAATGCGCCGCCTGCCGCTCTTCATCGACCAAACCGGCGCGCTCTCCATCGCCCAGCTCGCGGCCCGCGCGCGCCGTCTGAAACGACAGCGAGGCCTGCACCTTATTGTCGTCGATTATATTCAGCTCATGCAGGGCAGATCCCAGCGCGCGGCACAGAATCGCGTGCAGGAGATCACTGAAATCACGACCGGATTGAAAGCGCTGGCCAAGGAGCTCAACGTCCCGGTCGTTGCGCTGTCCCAGCTCTCGCGCGGGGTCGAAAATCGCGACGAAAAGCGGCCGCAACTCTCGGATTTGCGCGAGTCAGGCTCGATCGAACAAGACGCCGACGTCGTCATGTTCGTCTATCGCGAAGAGTATTATCTCAAGCACAAAGAGCCCAAGCCGGGCACCGAAGAGCACCTCACGTGGGAATCTGACATGAGAGACGCCGCTGGCAAAGCGGAGGTCATTATCGCGAAGCAGCGGCACGGTCCGACGGGCACGGTGGCTATGACATTTCAAGGCGAATTCACCCGCTTCTTCGATCTGGCAGAACGCAGCCACCTGCCACACCAATCCACGTAAGTACCGCCTCTCGCTGATCAATCACGGCCTTGCGTCGGGGATCTCGGCGAAAGATCAGTTGACCGCTAATAAGCCAGCTCTGCGGTCACCGCGCTGCCGACGAATCTGCGCTTGTCACCTCACCTGGGCCAGCTCGCACGCGTCGACCACCACCGCTGTCGCCTGTTCAACTAAACGGCTGCACTTGTTCTCGGTGTTGATCACGACGGCAAAGGCCCTCGGATGAACGATGTGCTCTTTCGCACACCATGCTTCCGGTGAGGGTCCACCCCGCTCTCGAATGGGCTTTCCTTGGTTCAGGTACGGCCTTCCACGATCAACCCGCAAGGGGTTCGCTACGCAAGCGTGCGACCTCTTCGGCTTCGCCTGCGCGGTGACCGCAGCCGCACCCGAACACGTCGGCGCCTGTCGAGCGGGGATGGTCCCCGCCGCAAGATGGGAGCCTTCAATGTCGCACAATCTCACTCTCGCTCAGAACCACGCCTTCGACCTGGCCCGCACGTTGATGGTGCCAGTCGTCCTTTTCCAGGCTGATACCGAATTCGGCGTGATGGTCTCCAGCGAGTACGACGGCGATGAGGATGCCATTGTTCACGAATACGACCCCTGGTGCCCGGCTCATTGAGCCGGGTGACCGGCTGCCGCTGGCGCCATGCCGGCTGCAAGGGAGGCTTCGCCGCGCCCGATGATGCGGCGACTGACGGTTGGTCAGCGCGCCCTTGCATTCGGCAGGCTTCGCGGCCGGCCGGGAATGTTCCGTAAGGCTAGGAGCAAGAGAGACCAACAGTAGAAGGGGTCGGAATCGCCTGCGCGAGTCCGGTGCAGACAAATGGACAAGAGAGAAATCGAAGAGCTGCGCCAAAAGGTCGGCTGCGCGGCCCTGCTGGAGAAAGACGGCTGGAAGGTCGACGTCAAGGAAAGCACCCGACGCGCGATCAAGTATCGCCGTGACAGCAATATCATCATCGTCATCCACGAAGGCCGCGGCTGGTTCGACCCGTTGTCGCCGGCGAAAGGGGACGTATTTTCGCTCGCTGAACATCTTGGCGCTGATGGTTTCGTCGAAGCGTGTGACCGTGTTGCAGATATGGTTGGTTTCCTTCCGAAAGCACCAGCGTGGCGGCGGCCGGCAAGGCTGAAGGAGCTTGGATCTATTGCTGAGCGGTGGGGAAATCGCCTCAAGCCGCGTTCGGGCTCGCGCGCCTGGCGCTATCTCACCGATGAACGCGGGCTGCCGGCCGACATCGTGACGCAGGCGGTCGCCTGCGATCGTTTGCGTGAGGGGCCAAAGGGCAGCATGTGGGCGGCACATTGCAATTCTGCTGGAGTCCTCACTGGCTGGGAGGAGCGTGGGCCGGCATGGCGCGGCTTCGCCAGTGACGGTGCCAAGGATCTGTTTCGCTTCGGATCGGTCAGGTCCGAGCGGATTTGCATCACGGAGGCGGCGATCGATGCCATGAGCCTCGCCGCGATCGAGGTCCATCGCTCCGACACCCTTTATGTCAGCACCGGAGGCGGCTGGTCGCCGGCGACCGAGGAAGCCATCCGCAGCTTGGCCCAGCGCGCCAACGCCCGGCTTGTGGCAGCAACCGACAACAATCGACAGGGTGACGTCTACGCCGATCGCGTTCGTGCCATCGCCGCGGACGCGAGCGCGCAGTATGCGCGATTGCGACCGTGCGCCGGCGACTGGAATGAGGATCTGACGGGGTTGACGAAGAGAGGAGAACAGCTGAGCAAGGTCGATGCCGGAGGCCCGCCCGACTCGCGGATCGCGCGGGTGCGCGGCGTCAAGGCTCGCGCATGATCGCAATTGAGGCTCTGCCCGTGAGCGATGGGATGGGGATGTCCCAAACAAGGAGGGAGAAAAGAAGGAAGGGGTAAACCGCTGCCGCATGCCGGCCGGCGCGTCAAGGGTGAGCTTTGCCCGCGTTCCGCGGCCCTTGACCCGCCGGACCGGCGAGGCGGCTGCCGAGGAGGTGTGATGAAGGACTGAAGTGACGAAGAGGTCAGGAGGATCTCTCGCGCTTCGGTCCGGCCAGGCCAAGAGGAGCCGCCGATGCACACCTCACTCACCATTCGCAAGGTCTTCGAAGGCGTCGCGACGCGCCACGAGATGCACCGTATGTTCAACCGCCATCGCGGCAATCCGGCCATGGCCAAGGGCGGGGCAGGGCACCTCTTCGCCGGCGAGTGGTTCGAGATCGCTGAGTCCGAGCATGATTGCATGTTCGAGATCCTGCCGCCGCTATGGATGCGCGCCGACATGTTTGCGATGCGCGAATTCATGACGGCAAGCGTGACAAGCGTTTTCCTGGCACTGTCGATTGACGGGCAGATGCGCTGGTTCCACGGCTACTGCGACCTGTCGGACAGAGCGTCGCCGGAGCGGATGAAGGCCGCCATCATCGAGCGCGAGTCTCGTCCTGTCCGGGCGATGACGCGCGAAGAGCGGCTCGAGCACATCTGGTCGAGCACTCATGACGACTACCGCGGCTACGCCGGCGAGCGCTGGCCCGCGGCCGTGCGCGGCTGCCGCACCGTGCTCGTCTATGTCAGCCAGTATGGCACCGCGCTGAAGCTGCTGGACGACCTCACCGAAATGGAGATCGCGGCAAAACTGCCGGTGCAGCTCCGCCACCTGCCGGAAGCGGTCGCAGCCTAGCCTGACCCCCACCCTCCTCGGCTCTGCCCGGCGCCTGCGCCGGGCTTCGCATTTCCGCACCCGGCCTCCCATCGGCTCTCCCGTCAATC
>NZ_JALBGZ010001129.1:0-1360 GCF_023006515.1 Bradyrhizobium sp. PRIMUS42 | reverse complement strand
CCATGACCGGTGTCGCGGATGCGCAGCGCGATCTCGCCGCGGTCGGACAGCGCGGTCGAGACGATGACCTGGCCGCCGGCGCTGGCGAGCCGGATCGAGTTCGAGATCAAATTCATGGTGATCTGCCGCATCGCGCGCGCGTCCACGCTGACCTGCGGCAGCGCATGGGCGAGCGAAGTGCGGATGATGATGCGCTCGCGATTGGCCTGCGGCTGCATCACAGTCACGCAAGCTTCGACGAGATCGTTGAGGTTGAGGTTGGCGAAGTTGAGGTCGAGCTTGCCGGTCTCGATCCGCGACAGCTCCAGCAAATCGTCGATGATGGCAATGACGCGCTCGCCGGAGGCGCGGATATCCTTCATGTATTCGCCGTAGCGCTCGTTGCCGAGCGTGCCGAAACGCTCGGAGATCATCACCTCGGCAAAGCCGATGATGGCGTTGAGCGGCGTGCGGATCTCGTGGCTGATCCGCGCCAGCATGTCGGCTTTCGCATTGGCCGCACTGTGGACCAGGCGGCGGGCCTGCGTCAGCTCGCTCTCGCCCTTCTTGCTCTGGGAGAGGTCGCGGAACACGGCGAAGAAGTTCGGCCCGTCGGGCCGGGTGCGGCCCATGATCATCGCGAGCGGAATGACGCCGCCCTTCTTCTCGCGTCCGAGCACTTCGCGGCCGTGGTCGAGCAGGCTCGCAATGTCCTGGCTCTTCAGGCTTTCGAAATAGTCGGCGACGATCTGCTGGCTCTCGGGCGCGAACAGCGTCACCAGATTCTGCTCGATCAGCGCCGTGCCGTCATAGCCGAACAGCGCCTCGGCGCTGCGGTTGCAGGCGTGGATGTTGCCTTCGGCATCGAACATCACGATGCCCTCGGCGGTGGTGTCGAGGATCGCGGCGAGATCTTCCGCCTCGGTTTCGCCAGCCGCGGGCTCGATTTCGTAAGGAAAGGATTCCGGGACAATGGTCTCGGCGGCAATCGCCTCGGCGACGACAGGCTCGGCAATGCCGGGCGCGGTGACGACAGGTGCAGCCTGCGGCAGCGCGCAGATCAGCGCGTGCGCGCTCTCGCCGTCCCAGTCGATCGTGTGCAGATGCGCTTCGGTGGTCGCAAGCGGCGCTTCGCCGTTCGCAACCATCGCGCTGATCGTGACAGGCGTGCCGGCTTGCGAGGTGCTGCTGGCCGAGGACACGCCGGGCTCGACATAGAGCGCATCGAGCCCGCCGGCATGCTCCAGCGCGCTCACGTTGGCGTAGCCCATGCGCGCGAGAAACGCCGCGTTGGCGTAGAGCAGCCGGTCGAGCCGGTAGATCAGGATGCCGGTCGGCAGCAAGTCGAGCAGCGTGCGGTCGCGCGCACTGGCGCCGCGTG
>NZ_JALBGZ010001128.1:0-1361 GCF_023006515.1 Bradyrhizobium sp. PRIMUS42 | reverse complement strand
AGACCGTGGCGCAGCAGATCGCATCGAGCGAACCGGTATCCGAGTATGCCCGCCGGCCCGCGCCGCAGGGCCTGGACATGCATGGCCGTCCCGCGCCTGTTGCGCCGGCGCCACAGGGCGACGACCATCTTGATATCCCGGCCTTCCTGCGGCGGCAGGCGACCTGAGGATTGTTACAATAAGGCAGACGAAAAAAGGTCCCGGCAACAAGCTTGCCGGGACCTTTCCTTTTGTCCCGTGCATACCCGGATTGCGCAGTCAAACAACTGATTTTAAATCATTAATTACGTGTTCGGGTGTTCAGTAGAATTGCCGGCAGCGGCCCAAAACCTCGGCGCAATTTGGTTAAGCCTTGGCGCGAATACGGCAGGTTTGGGGTAACAATCGGTAAAAAAGCGTGAGTTGGCGCTGTTTGAGGCAGTGACTATGGTTTGCCGTGACTTGGGGATACGGATTCGCGGCGCCGGCACTGGCCGGCCAAGTGGGTCTAGTATAAGTCGCAGTGGGTCGTAGTGGGGCGGGTTCCTGATGAAATTTAGCCGGCAAACAACGCTTCGTGCGCAAGCCTCTGTGGCAGGCGTGGGCGTTCATTCCGGTCTTCCCGTCACCCTCACGCTTGGGCCTGCGCCTGTCGACGCGGGCTTTATTTTTGTCCGGACGGGCCTTGAGGGAAGTGATCGCGAAGTTCAGGCGACCGCTGACCAGGTGATCGCGACCGACTTCGCCACCGTTCTCGGCGATCGCAACGGTCCGCTGGTCTCCACTGCCGAGCACGTGCTTGCTGCACTGCGGGGCATGGGTGTCGACAACGCCACGATCGAGATCGACGGTCCGGAAGTGCCGATCATGGACGGCAGCGCTGCGGCCTTCATTGCGGCGATCGACCAGGCCGGTATCGTGACCCAACCGGCACAGCGCCGCTTCATTCAGGTTTTGAAGCCGATCTCGGTCAAGATCGGCGACTCCTTCGGCGAGATCAGGCCCTACGCCAATGGGTTCTCCGTCGAGGTCGAGATCGACTTCACCAATCCCGTCATCGGCCAGCAGGCTTACGCTTTCGACCTCAATCCGGAACGTTTCCGCCGCGAAGTCGGCCGGGCCCGGACCTTCGGTCTGATGTCCGACGTTGCGCGGCTCTGGAGCGCGGGTTATGCCCTCGGCGCCTCCTTCGACAACACCGTCGTGTTCGACGACGAGCGGCTGCTCAACACCGAGGGCCTGCGCTACGCCGATGAATGCGCCCGCCACAAGGTGCTGGACGTGATCGGCGATCTCTCGCTGGCCGGCCTGCCGCTGCTTGGCGCCTACCGCTCGGTGCGTGGCGGCCACAAGCTCAACCACGCCGTCCTGACCGCGTTGCT
>NZ_JALBGZ010001127.1:0-1363 GCF_023006515.1 Bradyrhizobium sp. PRIMUS42 | reverse complement strand
CGGAGCTCGCGCCCAGCACCACCGCGATCAGCCGGCGGCCGTTGCGCGTTGCCGACGCCACGAGATTGTAGCCGGAGGCACAGATGAACCCGGTCTTGAAACCGTCGGCGCCGGGATAGCGGCCGATCAGCTTGTTGAAATTGCCGGTGACACGCTTGCCGAAACGCATCGCCGGGATGTGCACGAAGTATTCGTATTCCGGCAGGTCGCGCAGGAACGAGCGCGCCAAAATGCCGAGGTCGCGCGCCGAGGTGATCTGGCCGTCGGCGGGCAGGCCGTTCGGATTGACGTAGCTGGTCTGCGTCATGCCGAGCTTCCTGGCGGTGTCGTTCATCATCGCGGAGAAGCCGTCGATCGAGCCGCCGACGCCTTCGGCAAGCACCACGGCCATGTCGTTCGCCGACTTGACCATCATCATCTTCAGCGCGTTGTCGACGGTGAGCTGCGTTCCCGGGCGGAACCCCATCTTCGAGGGCGATTGCGAGGCCGCCGTCGGCGATACCGTGAGCAGCGTGTCGAGCGTCAGTCTGCCGTCCTTGACTGCCTTCAGCGTCACATAGGCGGTCATGATCTTGGTGACGGAGGCCGGATACCAGGGGATGGTCGCGTTATCCGCCTGCAGCACCTTGCCGCTGTCGGCCTCGATCAGCAGCAGCGCTTCGGCGCTCGCCGCGCGGGGCGCGAGCAGCGCGGCGCATGCGAGGCTCGCAGCGAACAGGTTGAACAGCGATTTGCGAAGCAGCGGGCGTAGGGCGTGCACTATCCGATTCCGGTCCTTGGAGACCCGCCGGTTCCGGGCGGCTCTCGTGATCTGATGTTCGGTTTTGAAATCCAGCGCCGCCGCTTGCGGCGTCGCAAACCTATACCGGCTGGTGCGTCGATAATAGGGGCATCAGCGGGGTATTCCGCAATGAAATAGGCCGAATTTCGACGTTGTTATGAGGACCTTGCTACGGGGATTTGGCAGCCGTCGCGGCAGCCTCAGCGGCCGTCATGCTGGCCCGTGTGCTCGCTTGAGCGGTTTCATGGACCATGAATTGGGCCCTGGCGAGCTCGGCAAAATGGCCGCCTTTGGCCACGAGTTCATCGAAAGTTCCGGTTTCGATCACGCGCCCATTCTCGAATACCAGGATCCGCGTGGCGTTGCGGATGGTGGAGAGGCGGTGGGCGATCACGAAGGTGGTGCGGCCCTTCATCACTTCGTCGAGAGCGGCGTTCACCTTGGTCTCGGTGACGGCATCGAGCGCGCTGGTGGCTTCGTCCAGGATCAGGATCGGCGGGTTCTTCAGCAGCGCGCGGGCGATCGACAGACGCTGCCGCTCGCCGCCGGACAGCATGCGGCCGCGCTCGCCGGCATTGGTCG
>NZ_JALBGZ010001126.1:0-1366 GCF_023006515.1 Bradyrhizobium sp. PRIMUS42 | reverse complement strand
CACCGCATCGCCGTCGGAGAGGCCGTCCGGCGGCGCAGTGATGACGCGGTCATCCGCTGCAATTCCCGAGGCGAGCTCGATCTCGCGGCCGAGGTCGCGGGCGATGGTCACGGGCTTGAACAACACCTTGTCGTCGGGCCCGACGGTCGCAACGCGCAGGCCGCTGCTGTTGAAGATCAGCGCGCTGGCGGGGATGCTGAGCGGAGCGGAGTCGCGCTGGAGATTCAGCTTCACGCCGGCATAGCCGCCGGGCATCAGCTCGCCACTCGAATTGTCGAGCCCGAGCTGCATGCGCGTGGTGCCGGAGGCAACATCGACGGCCTGCGAGGAAGCCTCCACGGTCGCCTGAAAAGTCCGGTTCGGGTATTCCGGCAGCGTGATCGTCGCCTTGGCGCCGATCTTGATGGCCGGCACGTAATTCTGGGGCACGTTGACGTAGACGCGCAGCTTGGTGATGTCGGAGACCACGAACATCGCCGGGCCCGAGCCGCCGCCGGCATTGATCAGCGCACCGACGTCGGTGTCGCGCGCGGTGACGACGCCGTCGAACGGCGCGGTGATCTTCTTGTAGCCGGCCAGCGCTTCCAGACGCTCGACGTTGGCCTTGCCCGAATTGACGGCAGCGTTCTTGTTGGAGAGATCCGCAGTGCGCTCGTCGATCTCCTGCGCGGAGACGAAATTGGAGGCGACCAGCGTCTTGCGCCGGTTCAGAGTCGCCTCCGACAGCCTTGCGCTGGCCTGCTGGCTGGCGAGGTCGGCTCGGGCTTGCAGCAATTGCTGGTCCAGGTCAGGCGCCTCGATCTCGGCGATCACCTGCCCTGCCTTGACGCGGGCGCCGATGTCGGCGCTCCAGCTCTTGAGATAACCCGACACGCGCGAGAAGATCGGCGCGCGATAATAGGCTTCCAGCCGGCCCGGCAGGTCGATGGTGGCGTTGAGGGCCTTGGCACTGGGCTGGGTCACCGCGACGCTGGGAACGGCCTGATCGTCGGTCCATTCCTTCAGCCTGGTCCCCTGCTCTTCGCGGGCGCGGATGCCGGTGCCGACGACGAGGCCAGCCGCAATCAGCACCACCACGCCGAAGATGCCCAGTTTCCGGTGCGAGACCGGGGAGCGGGGTTCAGTGGGCGACATGCGAGGTCTCCGATCGGGCGGCGGCTTTGGCGCCTTGTTTCTTGTGTACCATGCTGAACACCACGGGGACAAACATCAGCGTGGCGAAGGTTGCAAAGACCAGGCCGCCGATCACGGCGCGGCCGAGCGGCGCATTCTGTTCGCCGCCCTCGCCGAGCCCCAGCGCCATCGGCGCCATGCCGATGATCATGGCAAGCGCGGTCATCAGCACCGGACGGAACCGGACGAAGCC
>NZ_JALBGZ010001125.1:0-1367 GCF_023006515.1 Bradyrhizobium sp. PRIMUS42 | reverse complement strand
CTCGGCGCTGCACGGCTGGGCCGGCTCGCGGCGACAGGTGAGAATCCGGCGCAAGTCTGCACTCGTCCGCGGCGGCTTGCGAGCTTCATGCCCCGCGCATCCGTCGCCGAGGCCTATGACGAGGCCTATCGGCGATGGCGTGCGCTTTATCCCGCATTGAAGGAGACTCTTTAAGTGAACGCGTCAGCCGAATTCTTCGATGCGAGTGCACCTGTCGCCTTCGCCGGCACGGACGCGGGACAAGCGCCCGCGTTCCGCTGGTACGACAAGGATCGCCTCGTGCACGGCCGCAGGCTCGAGGATCATCTGCGCTTTGCGGTCTGCTATTGGCATTCGTTCTGCTGGCCGGGCGGCGATCCCTTCGGCGGCGAGACGTTCCTGAGGCCGTGGCACCAGGGCGGCGACGCGATGGCGCAGGCGCGGGCCAAGGCCGACGTCGCGTTCGAGCTGTTCCGTTTGCTCGACGTGCCCTATTTCACCTTCCACGATGTCGATGCCGCGCCGGAAGGCGCCTCGCTCGCCGAGTCCGTCGCCAATCTCAATGCCATCGCTGATCTGTTCGAGGCGAAGATGGCATCCGCGAAGGTCCGCCTGCTCTGGGGCACCGCCAATCTGTTCACGCACCGCCGCTACATGGCGGGCGCAGCGACCAATCCGGACCCCGAAATCTTCACCTATGCCGCCGGCCAGGTCCGTGCCGCCCTGGAGGTGACGCACCGGCTCGGCGGCCAGAACTATGTGCTGTGGGGCGGACGCGAGGGCTACGAGACGCTGCTCAACACCGATCTCAAGCGCGAGCTCGACCAGCTCGGCCGCTTCGTCGCGCTCGTGGTCGAGCACAAGCACAGAATAGGCTTCAAGGGCCCGATCCTGATCGAGCCGAAGCCGAAGGAGCCGACCAAGCACCAATATGATTTCGACGTCGCCACCTGCTACGGCTTCCTCGAACGCTACGACCTCCTGAAGGACGTCAAGCTCAACATCGAGCAGAACCACGCCATCCTCGCCGGCCATTCATTTCATCACGAGGTCGCGCTCGCCGAGGCGCTCGGCGTGTTCGGCTCGCTCGACATCAACCGCGGCGACGATCTGCTCGGCTGGGACACCGACCAGTTCGCGATGAACGTTCCGGAGCTGGCGTTGGTGTTTCACGAGATCCTGAATCGCGGCGGCTTTACCACGGGCGGGCTCAATTTCGACGCCAAGATCCGCCGCCAGTCGATCGATCCGGACGACCTGATCCATGCCCATGTCGGCTCGATGGATGCCTGCGCGCGCGCCTTCCTCGCCGCGGCCGACATGCTCGATGCCGGCGCGCTCACGACGCCGCTTGCCAAACGCTACGAGGGATGGGCCGGGCCCGAGGG
>NZ_JALBGZ010001124.1:0-1376 GCF_023006515.1 Bradyrhizobium sp. PRIMUS42 | reverse complement strand
CGCAAAGCCGCTCGATGCTTGCGTCAGCGCGCCGAGCCGCGTGCCGCTGGTGCGGTCGTCGACGTCGATGTGACCGACGCGGCCGTCGGCGTCGGGGTAGAGCTTGATGTTGACGTTGCGCGCGCTGTTCGCTGCCGCGCCTTCAGGCACGTCGATAACGCCGGTGGTGCCGCGGATGCCGAGCGTCGCCGTCGGCGTCGTGATCTTCATGTTGCCGGTCTTCGCCACCGCCGCCGCGACGAAGGCGACCGTGCCCTTGCCGACGTCGAAGATCCCGGAGTTCTGCTTGCCGCCATCCTCGTAAACGTAATTGTCGATGGTGATCCTGGCGCTGGCCGACAGATTGAACGTGGTCGCGTCGTTGAAGGTGATGCCGAGCGAGGAGTTCGACGAGGTCTGCACGACGTCGTTGAGATAGATGTCGTCGCGCACGCGCAGCGGATAGGAATTCTTGTCGCGAATCACGGTCGCGATCCCCGTGACCGTCGCGACGTTGCCGATCGGCTCGACGGCGGTGGATTGTGCGTCTGGCGCGGGGGTGGGGGAAGCCGATGGAGCCGGGGAGGGATCCGGTGTCGGCTGCGCTTGCGGCTGCGCCTGCGCAAGCTCCATGGCATCGGATGCGGACGCCACGCTGCTGCCCGCCAACGGCAAGGCCAGAGCAAACGCGAGCATGAAGCGGCGGCAAGCCACCAATGAAGTCACGAGGATGTCCCGGTGAGAACGCGAGGCGAGATCGGGCGATATCAGCCGGATCAGGCTGAATGGCGGATGAACATGTGTGGCAAGGGAGGGGGTGAGTGTTCAAAGGCCAGGCAAGGCTAGCGAGTAGGGCTCGAATATCTCCACGCCGTCATGGCCGGGCTTGTCCCGGCCATCCACGCCTTGTTTTGCGGCACCAAGAACGTCGATGCCCGGGACACCTAGCGCGAAGACGCGCTTCGCGCTTCTGCCCGGGCATGACGAAGATTTGTGTGTGTCGCGCGAGATCCCGGGTCGACGCTTCGCATCGCCCGGGATGACGATCGTCGGAGCTGACCCGCTCCGAGCGTCAACTCACCCGCTTCCAGGTCTGGCCGCCGCAGAACATGCCGCCGAAGGCGCAGCCCTGCACGCGCATCGCGTTCGGGCCCTTCATGGCGATCGTGGAGTCGTAATTGCGGCCGGAGTCGGGATCGTGGATGCGGCCGCTCCACTTCGAGCCCTCGGGCTTCATGTTGATCAGGATGCGCGCGTTGGTCTTCTCGGCATAGCCGCAGAGATTGGCGCCGCACTGTTCGACGCGGACATTGCCCTTGTTCTCTTCGGTCGCCCAGACGCCGATCGGCGAGTTCGGCGCGGCCACGGGCGCAGCAGCCACCGGCGCTGGAGCCGGC
>NZ_JALBGZ010001123.1:0-1377 GCF_023006515.1 Bradyrhizobium sp. PRIMUS42 | reverse complement strand
ATCGCCAGCGCAATGCCATCGAGCCGCCGGCAGATGCTCGCGACGAGCGGCGCCTCTTCGGCGCTGAGCTGGAACGGTCCGGAGCTCTGCGCGATGCGCTCGACGAAGAGCTGCGCGGCCGGGTAGGCGAGAACCTCTGCGGCATCGAGACCCTCGCGCTCGGGCGGACAATCCAGCGGAAACAGCCGGAAGATGCGCTCGCCTTCGCTCCGGAACGACTCGCGGCTGGTCGCGAGAACACGAAGCTGCGGCGCTTCGCGAACGATGCGCTCCACGAGCGGGGCCAGCGTGTCCAGCACATGCTCGCAACTGTCGAAGATCAGCAGGGTAGGTCCGGTCTTCAGAAATGTCAGGATCGCCGGCGTCGAATCCTCCGAGTTGACGGTCAGTCCGAGCACGGAGGCGACGGTGGTCGTGACATGGCTGGCGTCGCGTAGTGGACCGAAATCGACGAAGAAGACGCGGCCGCCGAAATCCGCCGAGCGGCGATGCCCGACAGTGACGGCGACGGCGGTCTTGCCGATGCCGCCCGGGCCGACCACGGTCATGAAGGGATAGAGGGTAAGGCCGCTCGAGATCTTCTCGATGATCTCCTCGCGTCCGACCATCTTCGCAAGCGGAGCGGGCAGGGAGCGGGGAGGGCTGATGTCGGCTGAGGCTTGGGCGACCTGCGGGGCCGCTTGGGCGAACGGGGCGACAAAGCAATAGCCACGGCCCGGCACATTGAGGACATAACGGGCGGATTTGCCGGTATCGCCGAGCACCTTGCGCAACGCTGCGACATGGAAGCGCAGGCTGCCTTCGTCGACATTCACGTCGGCCCAGATGCGCTTGACCAGCTCTCTCTTGTCGACGACTTCCCCCGGGCGCTCGGCAAGCAAGATGAGAATATCGAGCGCGCGGCCACCGACATGAAGCGGCTCCCCTTCCTTCTCCAGGAGCCGGGACTTTGGAAACAGTCGGAATGGCCCGAATGAAACGACCGAGTCTTGGTTATTATGAGCTGGCACGTGCCATTGCCCCCGCGACGGGAGTCGAAACGTATTTTATTGTGGTCTAGCAGAACGAGACATCCAGTAAACTGGCCGAAAGCCGCATGGCTGACAGACCTGCGCAGATGGCTTGGGTCGGCTTCGGCTCGTCCCGATAATGCTTGAGACGGAAGGGGTTAGGTCGGCATGGTCCGACCCGTGTCCTTTGTGACGATGCCCGCTGACAGCGTGACGAGACCCATCAGTGCGGCCAGTAGCCAGAACGCCATGGGCAATCCGCCAAGACGTGCGACGAAGCCGACGCCGGCAGGGCCGATCAGGATCCCGGCATAGCCCGCGGTCGTGATCGCCGCGACCGCAAGCCCCGTCGGCATGACGGTTTGCC
>NZ_JALBGZ010001122.1:0-1378 GCF_023006515.1 Bradyrhizobium sp. PRIMUS42 | reverse complement strand
CGACAGCAACGCGGCGCGTGTCGAGCCCGATCGCACGGCCCTCGCGGCCGATCCAGGCCAGCGCATCGACCGCATCCTCGAAGGCAGTCGGAAACTTGTGCTCCGGCGCAAGCCTGTAGCCGACCGACAGCACGGCCGCACCACTGTCCTCGGCGAGGCCGCGGCACAATGGTTGATGTGAATCGAGGCTGCCGACCACGAAGCCCCCGCCATGCATGTAGAGAAGGACCGGCACTGGATTGCGATCGCTCGGCGCCTCGCTTGCGTAGAGCCGCGCCTCGATCGTCGCGCCATCCCGCGTCGGCAGCGAGAGATGCCGCTCGTAGCCACGCGCCGGCGGATCAACGTCGAGCAGCGGCGAGGACGCATCGAAATCGGCCCGCGCCTGCGCGGCGGTCAATTGCGGAAACGGAATGCGCGCGCCGCTTTCGGTGCCGGCCTGCACCATCTCGAGCAGTGCGGCTATATCTGGATCAAGACTCAAGGCTCACTCCGCCGGTTCCGGAACCGTCTCCTGCGCGATCGTCGACGCCGTCGCCTGCACGAACAGGTCACAGAGTTCGTCGAGCAGGCCAGCATGCTTCAGAATCGTGAA
The DNA here is from genome assembly GCF_023006515.1 of Bradyrhizobium sp. PRIMUS42. Classification (NCBI taxonomy): domain Bacteria; kingdom Pseudomonadati; phylum Pseudomonadota; class Alphaproteobacteria; order Hyphomicrobiales; family Nitrobacteraceae; genus Bradyrhizobium; species Bradyrhizobium sp. PRIMUS42. Next base: position 783 of record NZ_JALBGZ010001122.1, on the reverse strand, counting down.
ATGATTGTCGCCGACGAGGCCGCGATCGACCGCCTTCGGCAACTGCGTTTCCAGCCGGTCGCGCTGCGCCAGACGAGCCGACGTCCACCAGCAGAACGGCGCGGCTTCCAGGCCCCGCGGCAGAGCAGTATTCTGCGCCAGCCTGTTGAGATGCCGCCCGACTGCGAAGGCGGCGGACAAATCATCCGCGCCGAGCAGGGCGTCGTCCGCCCTCACGCTCCTGCCCTGCTCCACAACAGAGGCGACCAGATCGCGAATGCTCTCCGGCGTCTCCGGCAGATCCGCACGTTTCGCTGCGTCGGCTTGCGCCTTGATACGAGAGGCCGCAGCGTTCGGAAGAACGGCCGACAGCAATCCGGCGAGATCATCGGCCCAGTGGGCGATCGCCTCCTTCCGGCTCGATCCGTCCGACTGCCGCGGCACGAAGCTGTCGACCATGACGAGACGATCGACGCGCTCACCACCGCGTTCGAGATCAGCTGCGACGAGACTAGCGAGAAACCCTCCCAGCGACCAGCCGACCAGGCTGTAAGGGCCGCGCGGCTGCATCCGCCTGATCTCGGCCGCATAGTTCACCGCCATGGCTTCGAGGGAGGCGTCGGTCCACGACGGATCGACCAGCATTCTCGATTGCAGGCCGATCACCTGCCGACGCCCTTCGAGACGGCGCGCCAGCGGCCCATAGTCGAAGACCGTGCCGAAGCCGCCATGCACAGAGAACACCGGGTTCACGCCGCGAACCGCGGCATTCAGCGGCAGCAGCGCCGATGGCGCCGGCGCGAC
>NZ_JALBGZ010001121.1:0-1379 GCF_023006515.1 Bradyrhizobium sp. PRIMUS42 | reverse complement strand
GGCCCGATCTGCGCTTCGCTTGTCGGGGACGACAGCGGAGATTGAGGCTTGCTCAATTTGGACGGGCGCGAAAGCGCGCCCTTAACAAATTCCCACGCGTCATATAACCGCCAGTTGCGGCGTCGCAAATTTACCACAGCTTATCCTTTGCCAATTACCGTGCCGGACGAGTTAGGAAGCGGGCTGCTTCCGGGCTGCGCCTGGTTTTCCGCGAATGGAATGGGGTGGGGGGAATGTCGGTCACGTCGAAGTCGCGCCAATCGAAGCTGCCAACGTTGCGTTTTCGTGCAAAAATCATCCTCGGCTTCGTGGCAGTGCTAGCCATCCTCGCCGTCAGTATGGCTTTCGCCTATTTCGGCTTCGAGCGGATCCAGGGCGCCGTCGCCTCCTACCGAACCAGCGTGTCGGAAGCCGACCTCGCCCGGACCGTCGATCGCGAGCTGATCGCCTATCAGGGGTTGGCGCGGGCCTATACCCTGACGGGTGCGGCCGATGACGAGACCGCGGCCAAGGCGGCTGAAGAGAATCTGAGGAGCGCGATCGCAAAGTCGATGGCCGCCACGACCGGTGCCGCCCGCCGTGAGCAGGTCGGCAAGCTCGAGGCCGAGTTCCAGCGCTTTACGAAGGTGTTCGGCGAAATCATCACCCTGACGCGCGAAAACAACAAGATCGCGGCCGATGAGCTCAACAGCGTCGGCAACAAGATCCGCTTCAAGTTCGACGACCTCGCCGATACTGCCGCGCTGGCCGGGCTGGCTTCGGTCCAGACCACGGCCAAGGACATCACCTCGCAATATCTGGCGGTCTCCACCTCGGTCAGCGCCTTCGTAGCCAAGCCGGAGCCGAAGACCGCCGATGGCGTGATCGCGCGAGTCAAATTCCTGGAGACCCTGCTGGTCTCGATCTATGCGAACGACCAGAAGATCACCGACCGCGTGACCGAGATCGGCAACCTGCTGAAGCAGTACCGCACCTCCTTCACCAAGCTGTCTGAGAATGTGAAGATCATCGTCAAGCTGAACGGCGATATGACCAAGACGGCGGCAGGCATCCTCAAGCTCTCGGGCGAGCTGCGGTCGGACCTGACTGCCGATCAGCAGCGCATCGAAGCCAGCGCCAATGCGACGATCGTGGATACCGAGCGGCTGATGGTGATGTTGGCGCTCGGCGGCCTCGCCATCGGCGCCGTGCTCGCCCTGATGCTCGGCAACGGCATCTCGCGCCCGATGATCGCGATGTGCAAAGCGATGCGCGAGCTGGCCTCGGGTAATTTCGACGTGGTGCTGCCGGGTCTCGGCCGCAAGGACGAGATCGGCGAGATGGCCGGCGCGGTCGAGGAGTTCAAGGTTCAGGCCGTTGCAAAGGCCGAGCGCGATGCC
>NZ_JALBGZ010001120.1:0-1380 GCF_023006515.1 Bradyrhizobium sp. PRIMUS42 | reverse complement strand
GCCAGGGCGGGGCGGAGCGCGAGGCAGAGCAGCGACATCGCGAGCGCCGACAGCAGCAGCGCGCCGCCGACGCCGGCGACCGGCACCTTGGAAAGGTCGGCCTTCACCAGCGTCTGGATCAGCAGCATCGGAAACAGCACGAAATAGGTCAGCCGCTCCAGCCCGTGCCATTGCGTGTCGAGCCGCATCAGGCTGCGCTTCAGCACGACACCGAGCACGATGAGGATGAAGACCGGCAGCAGCGCCGCGATCACGACGGCCATGGATCAGTCAGTCCCCGAGGCGGCGCGAAGATTGGCGAGGCGGTCGAGCGCGCCTTGCAGGATGAAGATCGCGGCATGCTCGTCGATCACCTCGGCGCGCTTGGCGCGGCTGACGTCCATGCCGATCAGCTCGCGCTCGACCGCCGCGGTCGAGAGGCGCTCGTCCCAGAGGCCGATGGGAAGCACGGTCAGGCCGGCTAGGTTGCGGGCGAAGGCGCGGGTGGATTGCGCGCGCGGGCCCTCGCTGCCGTCCATGTTGATGGGCAGGCCCAGCACGAAACCGACCGCCTTGCGTTCGGCGGCAATCGCGAGAAGGCGGGCGGCGTCTTGCTTGAACGCCTTGCGCTGGACCGTCTCGACGCCGGTCGCAAGCCGCCGGTCCGGGTCGGACACGGCAACGCCGATGGTCTTGGTGCCGAGATCAAGCCCGACCAGCGCACCGCGTCCGGGCCAGTGGGTTGCAGCATCGACGAGAGGCAGGATAAGAGCCGGCATGGCGTAGCGCATATCACGCGTCGCGCTGCGGAGTGAACCCGGAACATGGATGCGCTGACATTATTCGGCCTGTTCGCCGTGACGGCGATGCTGGTCTGTTATGCGATGGAAGAGCGCAGCCATTGGTTCGTGCTGCTGTTCGCGGCGTCCTGCGCGCTCGGCTCGGCCTACGGTTTTCTCCAGGGCGCCTGGCCGTTCGGCCTGGTCGAAGCGATCTGGTCCGTCGTCGCGCTGCGGCGGTGGCACCTCAGGCCGCGATGACGTCTTCGTCCTGCTTCAGGCATGCGGCAAAACCGCAGAGTGCGCTGGTTCGATGTCCGGCGCAGCGTTGGATGAAGAGCGTCTCGACGCGCGCATGCGAGGCGCTCAACGCGTGGATCGAGACGCTGCCATTCATGGCGCTACGTTCGACGACCGCACGGGGCAGTAGCGTCACGCCCATGTCGGCGGCGACGCAGCCGATCATGCCGTCGAGCGTGCCGAGCTCGAAGCGTGCGGCCGAAGGCCAGCCGAAATCGACGAAGATCTGCTCGAGCCGTTGGCGGTAGGTGCAGCCGGTGCGGAACACCAGCGCAGTCGGCCCGGACTCCGGCGTGCCGGCGCGCAGCTCGGCAAGCGAAGT
>NZ_JALBGZ010000111.1:0-11998 GCF_023006515.1 Bradyrhizobium sp. PRIMUS42 | reverse complement strand
GCCGTGATCGTTTTGCGCCCCTTGCTGCCGCGCGAAGAGCTGTTCATCGTGAGGTCTGCGTGCGGCGCCGACATCCGCTCGCTCTGCGCCGGCGTCGCGCCCGGCGGCGGTCGCATCATTCAATGCATCTCCAACAGGGCAGCCTCGCTATCGCCCGCGTGCAAGGACGTGCTCGCTCCGTTCGCGGCGAGATGATGCGGTTCGCATTCGCGCGTCAATGTTTGGCGGCGTGCGGTGAATGAATTTCCGCACGCCTGCAACGACAAATCGATTGCAGATATCCGATTTCGATCACGACAAGCCGGGAGGACAACATGCGTTCATTGCTGCTCGTTGCTTCTGCACTCCTCGCCTTCGGAGCGACCATGACGTTCGAGGCCACCGATGCCAATGCGGTGGTGTGCGCCCGCGGGGTCTATCGCGCCGGTTGCGCCGGCCCGAACGCGGCTGTCGTTGTCCGCAAGCCGGTTCCGGTGGTCCGCTGCACCCGGGTGCTGGTCAACGGCGTTTACGTAAAGCGCTGCGTCTAAACCGAGCGGATGGCCAAGCCGGCGCGGTTTGGCTATGATTCGGACCTGACGGTTTCGGACATGCGTTGAACGTGTGTCCGAAGATGGGCTTCGACGCGCCCGCGCTTGGCCAATAATTCCGCTGGCGCAGGACGCCGGAGCACATTAGTCTACCCCTAGATAGTAAGTATACTGTCAATTAGGGAGGCAGACGTTGCGGATCGCCGTGATTGGCGGGGGGCCCGGTGGGCTCTACTTCGCCCATCTCTGGAAGAAGCGTCACCCCGAGGATCAGGTCGACCTGTTCGAACAGAACCCGGCCGACGCGACCTGGGGCTTTGGCGTCGTGTTCTCCGACCAGGCCCTGGAATTCCTGCGCGCCGACGACCCCGAAACGGTCGATGCGATCGCGCCGCATATGGAGAGCTGGGAGAACATCACGCTGAACCTCGGCGGCGACAGCGTCGCCATCGACGGGGTCGGCTTCTCCTCGATCGGGCGGCTCGAGCTCCTGAGATTTCTGCAGCAGCGCGCGCTCGACGTCGGCGTCACCCCGCGCTTCGATACGCCGGTCCACGCCATCGACCAGCTCAATGGGCACGATCTGATCGTCGCCGCGGACGGGCTGAATTCGCTGGTGCGCCGCGCCTACGAGGGCGATTTCGGCACCTCGCTGTCCTACTCCTCCAACAAGTTCGTCTGGTACGGCACCTCGAAGCGGTTCGACACGCTGTCGCAGACCTTCGTGAAGACCGACCGCGGCGCCTTCAACGCCCATCATTATCGTTACTCGCCGGCCATGAGCACCTTCCTGGTCGAATGCGACCAAGCCACCTGGCAAGCCTACGGCTTTGCCTACAAGGACGTCGAACAGTCCAAGGGCGTCTGCGAGGAGGTGTTCGCGGACACGCTCGGCGGCCATTGCCTCGTCTCCAATAAATCGGTCTGGCGCAACTTTCCCTGGGTCTGGAACGAGCATTGGTCGTTCAAGAACATGGTGCTGCTCGGCGACGCCCTGCATTCCGCGCATTTCTCGATCGGTTCGGGCACGCGGCTTGCGATCGAGGACGCCATTGCGCTGGTCAAGGCGCTGGAATCGGATGCGCATCTTGCGACCGCGTTGCATCGCTACCAGGCCGCGCGAAAACCGGTAGTAGAGAAGCTCGTCAACGCCGCGCGCACGTCGGCGTCCTGGTACGAGCACTTTGCCGAGCACATGACGCTCGACCTGATGGATTTCGCCTACAGCTACATCACCCGCTCCGGCCGTATCGACGATTCCCGGCTGCGCGCGATGTCGCCGGCTTTCGCGGCCCGGTACGAGGCGGCCAAGAACGGCGGAGACGAGGCATGACCAACGAAATTCGCGACCAGGTGCCCGCCGACAGCGAAGGGACACGCGAGATCGGCTTTGCCGTTCCGCAAATCTACAACGCCAGCCGCGTGCTGTTCGACAATCTCGCCAAGGGCCGCGGCGACAAGCTTGCGCTGTTGGGTCCCGCGGGTACGCGGACCTATGCCGAGCTCTGCGCGGAGGCTTGCCGCTGGGGCAACGGTTTTGCATCGCTTGGCCTCACGCGCGGCGACCGCGTGCTGTTGTTCCTCGACGACACCCCGGCCTACCCGGCTGCCTTCTTCGGCGCGGTGCGCGCCGGCTTCGTGCCGCTCCTGATCAACACGCTGACGCCGCCGGATCTCCTGCAATTCTATCTTGCCGATTCCGGCGCGGCGGTTGCGGTGGCGGATGCCGAGTTCGCGGCGCGCTTCAATGCGGAGGCGTGCAAGGAGATGGGCCTGCGCACGCTGATCGTCGTCAACGGAGCGGTGGGCGATCATGCCGCGCCCGCGGCGATCTCTGCCGCAGGATGGCTCGCGCAATTCCCGGCCGAGATGGCGGAAGCGGACACCCATCGCAACGAGATGGCGTTCTGGATGTACTCGTCCGGCTCCACCGGACGGCCCAAGGGCATCGTGCATCTCCAGCACGACATGGCCTATAGCGAGGCCGCCTTTGCGCAGAACGTATTGAGGCTGACGCCTGACGACATCTGCTTCTCGGTGCCCAAAATCTTTTTCGCCTATGGCTTCGGCAATTCCGTCACCTTCCCGTTCTCGGCGGGAGGGGCAACGCTGCTGCTGCCGGGCCAGCCGAAACCCGCATCGATCTTTGCGGCGATCGAGCAGTACAGGCCGACGGTCTTCTTCGGCCTGCCGACGCTCTACACCTCACTGACCAAGGCCGAGGGCGCGCAACTGACGAATTTCTCGTCGCTGCGCATGTCGCTCTCAGCGGCCGAGGTGCTCTCGGCCGAAGTCTTCAACGGCTGGAAGACGCTCACCGGCCTCGAGATCGTCGAGGGCCTCGGCTCGACCGAGGTGCTGCACATCTATCTCTCCAACCGGCCCGAGCAGAAGAAGCTCGGCGCCGCCGGTCTGCGCGTGCCCGGCTATGAGGTCGCGCTCCGCGACAAGGACGGCCGCGAGGTCGACGACAACGAGGAAGGCATTTTGTGGGTCCGCGGCGATTCCAACACGCCGCTGTACTGGAACCGGCCGGACAAATCCGCCGAGACGATCCGCGAGGGCGGCTGGATCTACACCGGCGACCGCTTCATCAGGGATGCCGACGGCTTCCACTTCTTCCGCGGCCGCGCCGATGATCTCATCAAGATCTCGGGCCAGTGGGTCTACCCGCTCGAGGTCGAGCTCTGCCTCGCCGACCACCCCGATATCCGCGAATGCGCCGTGTTCGCCGCCGAGCTGCCGGACCGCCGCATGACGCTGAAGGCCGTGGTGGTGATGAACAACCGCGCGTTTAACCAGGGTGACGCGACGCGGCGATTGCAGGATTACGTCAAGGGCAAGCTGCTGCCTTACAAATATCCGCGCGAGGTGATCTTCATCGACGAGTTGCCGAAGACGGGCACGGGGAAGATCGATCGGCAGGCGTTGCTGAGGATGTGAGGCGAGGACGGAGTTCCACGCACCGCAATCGTAGGGTGGGCAAAGCGAAGCGTGCCCACCACTTCTGGTCCGTTAGAGAGAGGTCGTAGGCACGGCACAAGGGCGCCTTTGCCCACCCTACGAGATATGAGCGTGAGGCGCCAACGTCGCCCCACACACCCACTCTCACCCTGCCTTCCCCAGATGCTCCAGCGCATCCTCGGCCCGCAGCGGCACGCGTGACGCTTCGTTGTTGAGATCGACGAGCTGCACCAGCAGACCCATCAGCGTCTTGCGGTCCGCGGGCTTCAGCGGCTCCAGCATGCGCGCCTGGGCGCGCTCGACGGCGGGGATGATCTCGCGCAGGATCGCGGCGCCTGATTTCGTCAGGTGGAGCAGCTTGATCCGCTTGTCCTCGGGCGCCGGCTTGCGCTCGATATAATCCTTGGCCTGCAGCCGTTCGATCACGCTGCCGAGCGTGGAGCGGTCAAATGCGATCACAGCCGACAGCCGCGTCGCGTCGATGCCGGGATGGGTGTGGATCGCGATCAGCGCCGCATATTGCACCGGGGTGAGGTCAAACGCCTTGCACTCCTCCATGAAGATCGAGACCGCGATCTGCTGCATGCGCCGGAACAGATAGCCCGGCGCGGCATAGACGGCATCGATCGTGATCGGAGCGGGCGGCTTACTCGGCATCGGGCTGCTTCTCCGGTGCGGCATCGGCGAAAGCTGCGAGCGCCTTGGCGGCAGCTTCCGCCCCCAGCAGGCGCGGATAGGCCGAGATATCGACACCGAAGCGGCGCGCATTGGCGAGCTGCGGCACCAGACAGAGATCGGCCAGCGTCGGCGCATCGCCGAAGCAGAACGGGCCGGGCTCGTCCCTGATCAGCGTCTCGCAGGCCGACAGCCCCTCGCGGTTGACCCATGCGGCCCAGTCCTGGACCTTCTCCTCGGGCAGGCCAAGCTCGCGCAGCCGCGCCAGCACCTTCAGGTTCTGCACCGGGTGGGTGTCGCACGCGATCGCCAGCGCGAACGCCCGCACCTTGGCGCGCCGCAGCGGATCCTTCGGCAGCAGCGGCGGATTGGGGTGCGTCTCGTCGAGCCATTCGATGATCGCCACCGATTGGGTCAGCACTGTACCCGCATCGCTCTCCAACGCCGGCACCAGGCCTTGCGGATTGATGGCGAGATAGGCGGGCGCGCATTGCTCGCCCTTGCGCAAATGATGCGGCAGATGCGCGGCCTTGAGGCCCTTGAGGTTCAGCGCGATCCGCACCCGATAGGCGGCGCTGGAGCGGAAATAGCCGTGCAGCTTCATCGAAACCCTCCCTGAACTTTCCCCGTCATTCCGGGGCGATGCGCCAGCATCGAACCTGGAACCTCGAGGTTCTCCGGTGCGCAACTGCGCACCGGAGTTCGGCTCTTCGAGCCGCCCCGGAACGACGGCTTTGGCAATCTTCGCCACGTTGACGCTACCTAGATCGTCAGTATACTGTCAATCAACAAAACGATCGGGAGCAGCAACCATGGAAGCCGTGACCAAGACGCCGGAACGCGAGGCGTTCTACAGGAAGATCGACGGCGAAAACCTCACCGCGCTGTGGACGGTGATGAGCGATCTGATCACGCCGGAGCCGAAGAGCGCCTGCCGGCCTCATTTGTGGAAATTCGACGTCATCCGCGACTACATGACGGAAGCCGGCAAGCTCATCACCGCCAAGGAGGCCGAGCGGCGCGTGCTGGTGCTGGAGAACCCGGGCTTGCGCGGCCAGTCCAAGATCACGACCTCGCTCTATGCCGGCGTGCAGATGGTGGTGCCGGGCGACGTCGCGCCGGCGCATCGTCACAGCCAGTCGGCGCTGCGCTTCGTGCTCGAAGGCAAGGGCGCCCACACTGCGGTCGACGGCGAGCGCACCGCGATGGAGCCCGGCGATTTCATCATCACGCCGTCGATGACCTGGCACGATCATTCCAACGAGACCAGCGAGCCGATGTTCTGGCTCGACGGCCTCGACATCCCCTTGGTGCAGTTCTTCGACTGCTCTTTTGCGGAAGGCTCGAAAGAAGACCAGCAGAAGATCACGAGGCCTGCCGGCGACAGCTTTGCGCGCTACGGCCACAATCTCTTGCCGGTCGACGTGAAGCGTTCGTCGAAAACCTCGCCGATCTTCAGCTATCCCTATGCCTACACCCGTGAAGCCCTGGAGAAGGCGAGGGCGAGTCAGGAATGGGACGCCTGTCACGGGCTGAAGCTGAAGTTCAGCAATCCCGAGACCGGCGATTTCGCGATGCCGACGATCGGCACCTTCATCCAGCTGCTGCCGAAGGGATTCAAGACCGCGCGCTATCGGTCGACGGATGCCACAGTGTTCTGCCCGATCGAGGGCCGCGGCCGCAGCCGCATTGGCGATGCGGTATTCGAGTGGGGCCCGCGCGATCTGTTCGTGGTGCCGAGCTGGCATTGGGTCACGCACGAGGCGGATGAGGACGCCGTGCTGTTCAGCTTCTCGGATCGGCCGGTGCAGCAGAAGCTGGATCTGTTCCGCGAAGATCGCGGGAACGCGTGACGGTCTCGTAGGGTGGGCAAAGGCGCGAAGCGCCGTGCCCACGTCTTCGCGACTCATGGAGAGGTGGTGGGCACGCTTGCGCTTTGCCCACCCTACGGCTGCGGTGAGCCGCTACCGCCAGTGCAACAGCCGCGTCTCCAGCCAGCCGATCACCTTCCCGACCGCGAGGCCAAACACCGACAGGATCACCACGCCGGCGAGCAGCTGATCGGTCTGCATCAGATTGCCGGCCTGGAGCACGAAGGCGCCGATGCCGTATTGGGCGCCGATCATCTCGGCGCTGACGACGAGCAAGAGCGCCACGGAGGCGGTGATGCGGAAGCCGGCGAGGATCGCGGGCAGCGCGCCGGGCCAGATCACCTTACGCACGATGGTGGCGAAGGGAACGTTGAAGCTTTGCGCCATGCGGACCAGATTGCGCGGCACCGCGTCGACGCCGCTATAGACCGAGATCGCGGTCGAGAAGAACACCCCGAGCGCAATGGTCGCGATCTTCGGCTCTTCGCCGATGCCAAGCCAAAGGATCAACAGCGGCAGCAGCGCAATTTTCGGGATCGGGAACAGCGCGGAGATGAACGTGATGCCGACGCTGCGCGCCAGCCGCGACAGGCCGATGGCGAAGCCGACCGCGATCCCTGCCGCGGTGCCCAGCAGCCAGCCGACGCCGATGCGCAGCTGCGAGGCCGACAAATGTTGCCACAGCGCGCCCGAGATCGCGAGCTGGTAGATCGCGCGCGCAATTGCGAGGGGCGTTGGCAGGAACAGCGCATTGACGAGGCCCACGCTGCCAGCGGCCTGCCAGATCGCGATGACGAGGGCGAGCGCGATCCAGCCGCCGAACCTGCTCGACGCGGGCACGAAGCCGGCGCCGCGAAAGCGGACGCGCCTTGTCGCGGTGTCCTTCGCGCTTTCGCCCGGCGCGCGATCAAGCATGCTGGACCTCGCGCTCGGCATCGATCGCCTCATTGCGGATCAGCGACCAGATCTGGTTCTGCAGCGCCAGCAGTTTTTCGCGTGCCGCAGCTTCACCGCGTGCCGTGCGCGTCATCGGCACGGTCACGACCTCGCGGATGCGGCCAGGCCTGCGCGACAGCACCACGATGCGGTCGGCGAGCCGCGCCGCCTCTTCCAGATTATGGGTGACATAGACCGCGCCCATGCCGCCATCGGCGAGCAGGCGGACGAAATCCTCCATCAGCAATTCGCGGGTCTGCGAATCCAGCGCCGACAACGGCTCATCCATCAGCAGAATGGCGGGCCTCACCGCGAGCGCGCGCGCAATGCCGACGCGCTGGCGCATGCCGCCGGAGAGCTGCTTTGGATAGGTTTTGCGGAAATCGGTCAGGCTCGTGCGGCGCAAGGCGTCGTCGACCAGCGCGCGGCGCTGCGCGGCCGAAAGCTGGGTGTGCAGCAGCGGGAATTCGACGTTCTCCTCCACCGTCGCCCAGGGCAGCAGCGCAAAATCCAGGAACACGAAGGTCAGCGGATTGAGACTGTCCGCCGGCGGCGAGCCGCGCAGCTCAGGCGCGCCCGAGGTCGGCTGCAACAGCCCGCCGAGGATCGACAGCAGCGTGCTCTTCCCGCAGCCGGAGGGTCCAACGATCGCCACCACCTCGCCGGCGCTGACGGTGAAGGAGACATCGTCGAGCACGGCGAGATCGCCGAAGCGATGGGTGATGTGGTTGGCGATCAGGTCCATCTCACGTCCTTTACCGTGATCCGTCACCCTGAGGTGCCGTAGCGAAGCGGAGGCCTCGAAGGGCGACGGCCCCGCTACAGCCGGGCCGTGCATCCTTCGAGGCTCGCTTCGCTCGCACCTCAGGATGACGGGGAGAGAGGGGAGCTCGCAACATCGATCAATCCGCCTTCACATAATCCTTGGCGATGATCGCATCCGCGTCAAAGCCCTTGTCCGCGAATCCCTGCTCCTGGAGCCATTTGATCTGGTTGTCGACGTTCTTCACGTCAAGCTTACCGTCGGGATCGATATAGGCGCAGTTGCCGACCACCTGCTCGAGCGGGAGATTGGTGTACTTTGCGATGATCTCCAGCAGCGGCTTGGTCTTGTCGTTGATCGGCGCCACGCCGTCCTTCATCGCGGCGAGGATGACGTCGTGATATTCGCGATCCGCCTTGGCGAGCGCGCCGAGAAGTTTTGTCACCAACACCTTGTTGGTCAGCGTCTTCGGCGAGGCGAACACCGCACCGAGCTGCCACGGCGTCTCGTCGCCGACCCAGCCCAGGAACTTCGCCCCGCCCTCGTCCATGAGCTTCCGCGCCGTGGAGATCGGCAGCAGCGCCGCATCGACGGTCTCGCCCTTCAGCGCAGCCGCCGCATTCGACAGCGATTGCAGCGGCACGATCTTCACCTCAGAGAGCTTGAAGCCGTATTTGTCGGCGAGCAGGCCGAGCGAATAATGAAAGCTTGATCCGACCTGCGTCATCGCCACGCGCTTGCCCGCGAGATCCTTTGGCGTCTTCAGCCCGGCGGCATAGGCGTTGTTGCTGGCGAAATAGCCGATCAGGGGATAGCCGGCCTTCTCACGGCTCATGCCGCCGATCACCTTCAGCGTGCCCTTGCCCGCGAGGTTGTAGAGACCTGCCGTGAAGGCGGTGATGCCGAAATCGACGTCGCCCGAGGTGGTGGCGACCGCGATCGGCTGCGCCGCGTCGAAGAATTTCAGCTCGACCTCCAGGCCGGCCTCGCGGAAATAGCCCTTGTCCTGCGCGATGAAGACGGGCGCGGAGGACGACAGGCGCAGCACGCCGATCTTGGCCTTGAGCGCGTCTTCGGCCCGGGCCGTGCCCATTGCCATGATCGCCAAAAGACTGGCTGCCGCGAGCCGCGCAATCCCGATCATCCCGTTTCCTCCCTCGTCGTTTCTCTCAGCAGTCCGTTACAGGCCCTCAGGGACGGGCTGATCCCGGCCGATGAAGGCGCCCTGTTGTTTCAACGTTTCCTGCAATTTTTCAACGGGGATGTCACGTGGGATCCTGTTTCCGGACAGCGCCAGCGCCGCGGCGGAACCGGCGGCCTCGCCCATCACGAAACAGGCACCGGAAACCCGTGCCGCCGACTGGCCCTCATGGGTCATCGAGGCACAGCGGCCGGCGACCAGGAGATTATCGACGCCTTCGGGCACCAGCATCCGGTACGGCAGCTCGTTGTAACCCCGCGATTCCGGGATCGGCGGGAAGGTGAAGACGACGTCTCCGGGCACGTGGGCCTCGATCGGCCAGCCATTGACGCCGATGGAATCCGTAAACGAAGCGCAGCCAAGCACGTCCTCGCCGCTGAGCTGGTAGCCGCCCTTGATGCGGCGCGTCTCGCGGATGCCGAGCTGCGGCGGCAGATCGACGATGTAGGACTTTTCAAAGCCCGGGACAGCGCTGCGCAGGAATTCGAACGCGGCAAGCGCCTGCTTGCGGCCCTCGATCTCGCCGCGGGTGAGATCGTCGGGCTCGACGCCGTTGATAGCGTGGCCATCCGCGCGCGCCACCTGCGTGAAGTTCACCCGCCATTCAATGCCGGATTTCTGCGGTCGCACGATCGCGCTTTTCCGCGGGAATTTATGCGTGCCGGCTGCGGTGGCTTTCTCCATCAATTGCGGGATCGTCCGCCACGCTTCGCCGGCCTTGTCAGGGTCGACGCCGTTGAGGCGGAGCATCATCGATGGATACAGCGGATGGCCGTGTTCGTCGCCGATCTCGAACGGCGCACCGGCCCAGACCGCGAGGTCGCCGTCGCCGGAGCAATCGATGAAGATCTCCGATCGCACCGCCCGCCGGCCGGCCTTGGTCTCGACCATCAGCGCGTCGATGCGGCTGTCATCGTTCATCACGACACCGGCGCCGAGCGCATGGAAGAGGATGTGCACCTTGTGACTGGCGAGAAGCTCGTCGGCCGCGATCTTGTAGGCGGCGGTGTCATAGGCCTGGGCGAAGACCTTGCCGAGGATCAGATGCGGCGTGTTGAGGCCGCCCAGCCGATCGATCCGCGCCAGCAGCTCCGACGCCATGCCCTGCACCAGCCGACGATGCTCGCCATGGACATTGCCATGCAGGCCGCAGAAATTGGTGACGCCGGCCGCGGTGCCCATGCCGCCGAGAAAGCCGTAGCGCTCGATCAGCAGCGTCTTCCGCCCGGCGCGCGCGCATGAAGCCGCCGCGATGATGCCGGCGGGACCGCCGCCGAGCACGACGACTTCGTATTCGCCATAGAGCGGCACCTGTCGTGCCGGTTCTTCGATCATTGTGGCCCGCATGGCGCGTCCGCTCCCGAAATCTCTTGCTTGGCGCCGACTATGAATTAACGCGGACGGAGCTACAATCCACCAAAATACGCGATCAGCTTTCGCGAATCGAGAAAGGTCGACATGGACATCCTGGTGAACCTGCAGGCCTTCCTCGCCACCGCGGACGCGGCTGGCTTCTCCGCCGCCGCGCGAAAGCTCGATGTCTCCACCTCGGTCGTGGCCAAGCGCGTCACGCAGCTGGAGGCGCGGATCGGCACGCCGCTGTTTCACCGCTCGACGAGACAGCTGCGCCTGACCGAAGCCGGACAGCGTTACGTGCATCGTGCCCGCGGCGTTGTGACTGACGCCACCGACCTGCTCTCGCGCATGGGCGAGAAGGGCCACGATCTCGTCGATCACCTCCGCATCAAGGCGCCGACCTCGCTGACGGTGGCACGGCTCGCCGACGCCTTCAGCGCGTTCCAGACCGAGAATCCCAGGCTCAAGCTCGATATCGTACTGATCGATCGCCCGGTCGATCCCGTGACCGAAGGCTTCGATATCGCGATCGGCGCTTTCCCGCATTCGTTCGGCGGCGTAATCGACGAACCGCTCTGCGCGCTGAAGCGGCTGCTCTGCGCCTCGCCGGCATACTTGAAGAAGCATGGCACGCCAAAACATCCGCGCGATCTCGTCGAGCATCGCTGCCTCAGCTTCCTGCCGACCGGCCCGGAATGGGTCTTCGACGGACCGCGCGGGCGCATCAGCATCCAGGTCACCCCGCTGCTCTCCTCCAACGAGGGACACGTGCTGGCGCGCAGCGCCATCGCGGGTAACGGCATCGCGCTGCTCTCGCATTATCTCGTTGCCGATGCCTTGCGCGAGGGCACGCTCAAGCCGGTGCTGCGCGAGTTTCCGATACCGGAATTATGGGTGAAGGCCGCGATCCCCGAGCGGCGACGCAATGCCGCCGCGGTGCAGGCGCTGCTGACACTGCTGAAAACGTCGCTAGCACCGTCGCTGTAGGCTGTGCCACGCCGTTGTCGCAAGATCGAGGTTGCTCTGACAGAGCGGACCTGAGAGAAGGACCGCCAAGCTCCGCTGTCATCGCGCCCGGCTTGACCGGGCGATCCAGTATTCCAGAGACGTCGAGCGCATACGGAGCAGCCGCGGCGTACTGGGTCGCCCGGTCAAGCCGGGCGACGACAAGCAACTTCGTTCAACGAATGGATATGCCACTCTTGAAGTTCTCTCTCCCCGCCCTGCTCGCCCTCGCGATCTCCGTCACTCCCGCCGCAGCCGTGGAGCAGAACTGCCGCTTCATTCAGGCCAAGGCCGAGCGCGAGGCCTGCTACAAGCGGCAGGAGGAAGAGCTCGCAGCGAAGCGCAAGCCGGCCGCGCCCACCAACGATGGCACGACGCTCGAAACGCTGCGCCAGATGCGACAGGACGACGACGCGGTCTATCGCAGCATCAACAACATCTGCCGCGGCTGTTGAGCCTCAGCTTTTCGCACCCCAATTCCCGGCCCGCTTCTCGGCGAATGAGGCCAGCCCTTCCGCGGCCTCCGCGCTCTGGCGCTTGAGTGAGTGCAGGTGCACCAGCCGCGTGTAGGCGGCATCGTCCACCGCCATGCCGCCGAACGAGCTCTCCAGCGCGAGGCGCTTGGTCTCGGCCATCGCGTCCGGTCCGTTGGCGAGCAATTGCTCGACCACCTTGCGGCCTGCGGCCTCGAGTTCGG
>NZ_JALBGZ010001119.1:0-1380 GCF_023006515.1 Bradyrhizobium sp. PRIMUS42 | reverse complement strand
CGTGATGGCGGCCGCGCGCGAGGCCCGCGGCGTGATGATGGAAGCGGCCGCCGAGGAGCTCGAGGTCAACGCCGCCGATCTCGAAACCGACGGCCGCGGCAATATCCACGTCAAGGGCGCGCCGCATCGCTCGATCTCGACCAAGGATGTCGCGATCGCCGCGCAGTTCAAGCAGGGCAAGACCATCTCGGGCCGCGGCATCTTCCTGGTCCCGCTCTCCAACGTCGATCCGGAGACCGGCGAGATGTCACCGGCGACCTGTTACGCCCATGCCTGCCTCGTCGCCGAGGTCGAGGTGGACGACGAGACCGGCGAGGTCGCGATGGTCCGGATGGATTCCGCCTATGAGCTCGGCCGCGCGCTCAACCCGCGCCTGGTCGAGCAACAGCTGGTCGGCGGCGCCTGGATGGGCGTCAGCCACGCGCTCTATGAGACGCCGGAGCCCTATTATCCCGACCCCGTTCACGGCCCCCGCGACTTCGTCGAATACCTGATGCCCGGCCCCGGCGACATCTGCCCGCACGATATCGCGGTGCTGGAACGCCCTGCTCCTGATGGTCCCTTCGGGGCCAAGGGCCCCGGCGAGATGTGCGCCAACCCGGTGCTGCCCGCTGTTGCGAATGCGATCTTCAATGCGGTCGGTGTGCGGATCGACGATCTGCCGATCACGCCCGAAAAGGTGCTGCGCGCGATCAAGAGCCAAGGCGGCGCGCGACCGCAGGCACGGCGCTAGAGGAGCGGCCGTGGCGGTTCGCAGCAACATCGTCGGCATCGACAGCCCGGAGGCGCTGGAGAAAGCGCTTCGGGCAGCTTATTACCTCGCCGACGAGGGCCTTGCGACATCAGCCTATCTCGGCCTCGCGCTCGGCAAGCCGCTGCTGCTGGAAGGTGCGCCGGGCGTTGGCAAGACGGAGGCGGCAAAAGCGATCGCCGCCGTGCTCGGCCGCCGCCTGATCCGCCTGCAGTGCTATGAGGGCATCGATGCCTCTGCCGCACTCTATGAGTGGAACTACCCCCGCCAGATGCTGGCGATCCGCCAGGCCGGCGACGAGAGCATCGACATCTATGGCGAGACCTTCCTGATCGAGCGGCCGATGTTGGCCGCGCTCCGCGCGCCCGATTCCACCGTGCTGCTGATCGACGAGATCGATCGCGCCGATCAGGAGTTCGAGGCCTTCCTGCTCGAATTCCTCTCCGACTTCCAGATCTCAATTCCCGAGCGCGGCACGGTTCGCGCGACGGAACGCCCGGTCGTGGTCCTCACGTCGAACCGCACGCGCGATCTGCACGAGGCGCTGCGCCGCCGCT
The DNA here is from genome assembly GCF_023006515.1 of Bradyrhizobium sp. PRIMUS42. Lineage (NCBI taxonomy): Bacteria > Pseudomonadati > Pseudomonadota > Alphaproteobacteria > Hyphomicrobiales > Nitrobacteraceae > Bradyrhizobium > Bradyrhizobium sp. PRIMUS42. Next base: position 72 of record NZ_JALBGZ010001119.1, on the reverse strand, counting down.
GCGTCTATCACTGGATCGACTATCCCAGCGCCGAACGCGAGGCGCGGATCATCATGATGCGCGCCTCCAGCG
>NZ_JALBGZ010001118.1:0-1381 GCF_023006515.1 Bradyrhizobium sp. PRIMUS42 | reverse complement strand
GTGGAAAGCAATCTCGGTTTCCGCGTCGCCGGCAAGATCGTCGAGCGACTGGTGAACGTCGGTGAGCAGGTCAAATCCGGTCAGCCGCTGATGCGGATTGACGAAACCGACCTCCGTCTCGCGCTTACGGCGAAGCGCAATGCCGTTGCGGCAGCGCGCGCAACTGTCGTTCAGACCGACGCCGACGAGCGGCGCTACGCCAACCTGATGAACGACGGGTGGACGTCCAAGCAGCGCTACGAGCAGGCGAAGGCCGCGTCGGACACCGCCAAAGCGCAGCTTGCTGCAGCGGAAGCCGACGCAGAGGTCGCCGAGAACCAGGCGACCTACTCGCTCCTGGTTGCGGATGCGGACGGAACGGTCACCCAAACGCTGGGTGAGCCCGGCCAGGTCGTCGCCGCCGGCCAGGCGGTGGTTCGGCTGGCCCAGTCCGGTCCTCGCGAAGCCGTGGTGTCACTTCCCGAAACGATGCGGCCGGCGATCGGTTCGCTCGCCGAAGCGAGCCTGTATGGCAGCGACGGACGCCGCTTTACCGGGCATCTGCGCCAATTGTCGGACTCCGCCGATCCCCAGACCCGCACCTATGAGGCCCGCTACGTGCTCGATGGCGAGGCCGCGGCGGCACCGCTCGGCGCGACCGTCACCATTCGGCTTGCCAGCCAGGATCATCAGCCGGAAGTCCAGGTGCCGCTCGGAGCCGTGCTCGATGACGGCAGAACGACCGGCGTCTGGGTGTTCGACAGCGCGACCTCGACCGTACGCTTGCAGCCTGTCAAGCTTCTGCGCGTGACCAGCGAGACGGCCGTCATCTCCGGATCGAAGTCCGGTGACCAGATCGTTTCGCTCGGCGCTCATCTTCTGCACGATGGCGCTCGCGTCAAGACCGCCTCGGAAACCAGGAGCAAGTGATGAGCTTCAATCTCTCCGCGCTCGCCGTCCGCGAACGGGCCGTCACCCTGTTCTTCATCCTCCTATTGGCAGCCGCGGGCGCCTACGCCTTCCTCATGCTCGGGCGGGCCGAGGATCCGTCCTTCACCATCAAGACCCTGACGGTCACGACGGTCTGGCCGGGCGCGACCGCGCGCGAGATGCAGGACCAGGTCGCCGAGCCCCTGGAGAAGCGGATTCAGGAGCTGACCTGGTACGACCGGGTGGAGACGACGACGCGGCCGGGCTACGCCTACATGACGGTGACGCTGAAGGACAGCACGCCGCCCTCGATCGTGCAGGAGGAGTTCTACCAGGCCCGCAAGAAGCTGGGCGATGAAGCGCGCAAGCTGCCCTCCGGCGTGCTCGGCCCCTTCGTCAATGACGAATATTCCGACGTGAGCTTCGCCCTTTATGCCCTCAAGGCCAAGGGCATGCCGATGCGCGAGCTCGC
>NZ_JALBGZ010001117.1:0-1382 GCF_023006515.1 Bradyrhizobium sp. PRIMUS42 | reverse complement strand
GATTGTCCGATAGCGCGAGGTCCTGGTAGACGACCTCGATGCCGACGGCGCGGGCATCGATGGGCCGGCAAAGCTCATATTGACGATCTGCGCGCCGTGCTCGGCGGCGTAATTCAGCGAGCGCAGGATGATGTAGGACGAACTCTCGGCGCCACCGTTGGTGCCGCCGAAGGCACGAATCGCGATGATGCGCGCCTCGGGCGCGCTGCCCATCAGCCGGTCATGCGCCACGATCGCACCGGCGATGCCGGTGCCGTGGATGTGCGGCCCCTCGGCGCTGCCGAGCGCATCGAAATTGTCGGCGACGGAATTGGCAAGCTCGGGATGCTTGGCGTCTATGCCGGAGTCGATCACGGCAACCGTGACGTTGGCACCGTGCGCCAGCGTATGGGCCTGCGGCAGGCGGAGCTTGGCCAGTGCGTATTGCGCGGGATCGCCCTCGCTCGGGGTCGCCGATTTCTGGTCCTGGAGCGCATAACGGAAGTTCGGCTGGACCGAGCGCACGCTGCCGTCGGCCGCGAATTCGCGCCGCACCGTCTCGTAGGGCCGGCCGTCGGTGATGCGGAACAGACCGAATGTGGCCCCGATCAGCGGGAAGCTCTCCGAAGAGACGCGCGTCAGGCCGTGCCGGCGGGCCAGTTCGTCGGCATCGCCGGGCGACAGCGCGCCATCGATCTCGGCCACGAATTCGTTGGCAAAGCTGCGCGAGGTGACCGCAACCGGGGTGTTGTTGCCACGCCCCTTGCCGGCGCTTTTCTTGCCTGATTTTCCAGTGCCTTGGCCGCCTGCGATCGGCTGCCCCGTGCACTCGCCGTCAGCATCACGATAGGGTGCGCTGCAGGCCGGGTAGAGGTTCGGCGAATAGCGCGCATAGGGCAGCACCGGCGTCGTCGGCCGTACGCGCGACGTCGTGGTGTGGGGAATGGCCGCCATCGTCCGCGGGCCACGGTCGACACTGGCCGCACGGGCGGCAACACTGGGGGTGATACGCGGGGCGATGCTCGGAGAGATGGTCGGCGTGCGCGAGGGCACGCTGATCGTGGGCGTGCGCATGATCGCCTGCGCCTGCGCAACCTCGACGCCGAGACCGGCGGCGATCAGAAGCACCGCGCCGACCGATGAAGCGTAGGCCCCGGCACGCACCCTGCTCTCGGACTTGCCTGTCATCGGCTTGGCGGCGCGCCTAGGGCGCCGCGACGGCGAGGTTGACGAACTTCTCGCGCTGCATCTTGCCGAGCAGCGAAGCGAGCTCGTCCTGGCTCATGGCCTTGTCGAACTGGAGGCGGAACATGCCGCCCTTGGCCCCGTCGACGATCGAGGCGTGGTAGCTGTCGAGCAGCCCGGTGATGTCGGCGATGCGCGCCTCGGGCGTGAAGCGCACC
>NZ_JALBGZ010001116.1:0-1386 GCF_023006515.1 Bradyrhizobium sp. PRIMUS42 | reverse complement strand
CTGGCCTCCGGCGATCCGTTCTGGCACGGCGCAGGCGCTGTTCTCGCCGAGAAGCTCGGTGGCGACGAGTGGATCGCGCATCCGGCGCCGTCGACCTTCTCGCTCGCTGCCGCGCGCTTGGGCTGGCGGCTGGAGTCCGTGACGTGCATCGGCCTTCATGCGGCGCCGTTCGAGCGACTGACGCCGCATCTGGTGCGAGATGCGCGCATCATCTGCCTGATGCGTGACGCAAGGGCTGTCGGCGATCTCGCGAAGTGGTTGACGGAACGCGGATGGGGCTCCTCACTGTTGTGGACGCTCGAGGCGCTTGGCGGGCCGCGGGAATGCATTGACCAGCATCGCGTCGACCTCTTTGCCGAGGACATTGCTGGAGATCTGGTCGCGGTGGCGGTATGGGCGAGGGGGACGCAGGGCATTCCTCGCAGCTCCGGCCTGTCCGACGACCTCTTCGTCCACGACGGCCAGATCACCAAGCGGCCAATGCGCGCGCTTGCGCTCTCGGCGCTGGCGCCGCGTCCCGGCGAACGGTTGTGGGATATCGGCGCCGGCTCGGGTTCGATCTCGGTCGAGTGGGCGCGGTGCGGCGGGACGGCGACCGCCATCGAGGCGCGCGAGGGTCGCGTTGCAAACATCCGCAAGAATGCAGCCGCGTTCGGACTGGCGCATCGGATCACTGTCGTCTCGGGGAGGGCACCGGAAGCTCTTGCTGGATTGGAAGCGCCAGATGCCGTCTTCATCGGCGGTGGTCTCGACCATGCGATGTTCGATGCGATCTGGTCGCGCCTCGCGCCTGGAACGCGGCTGGTTGCACACGCGGTGACGCTGGAGACGGAAGCGCTGCTCGGCGAGTTGCATCAGCGCCACGGTGGCGAGCTGGTGCGGGTGGAGATCGCCCATGCCGCGCCGCTCGGCCGCTATCGCTCCTGGGAGGCAGCACGTCCCGTGGTGCAATGGAGTGCGGTCCGATGAAGGTCGCGGGGCTCGGATTCAAGAAGGACGTCACGCTGGCCTCGTTGCGCGAAGCGCTGCTGGCGGCCGGCGGAGCCGAAGGCCTTGCTGCGCTTGCGACCGTTAGCGACAAGGCCAACGCGGAGGCGTTGAAGCAGCTCGCACGCGAATGCAGCGTTCCGATCAGGGCTGTCCCGGCCGATATGCTGGCGGGCATCGACACGCCGACGCAGTCGAAGCTTGTCGCCGAAAAATTCGGGACGGGTTCGATCGCCGAAGCCGCGGCGCTCGCAGCAGCCGGGCCTCGCGCGCGGCTGATTGCGACACGCGTGGTCTCGCAGGATCGCTCCGCGACCGCCGCGATCGCCGAAGGAGACGGCGCATGACGGTGCATTTCATCGGCGCAGGACCGGGCGCGCCTGACTTGCTGACCCTGCG
>NZ_JALBGZ010001115.1:0-1389 GCF_023006515.1 Bradyrhizobium sp. PRIMUS42 | reverse complement strand
GTCGCCGGGCATGGCGACGACGGCGACGCCGCGCAGGCCCACGGCTGCGCGGATGGCGTTCTCCAGCACGAAGGGAAGCTGGCTCGGGTCGGAGACCAGCTCGCAATAATGGCTGCATTCGCGGAACAGGTTTTGCGGATGCGTCTCCTGGAAATAGCCGCCGCCGATCTCGGCCGTCGGGATCTGCGCGGCGATCGCCAGCACGGGAACGCGACTGCGATGCGCGTCGAACAGCCCGTTGATCAGATGCAGATTGCCGGGGCCGCAGGAGCCCGCGCACACCGCAAGGCTCCCGGTCATCTCCGCTTCGCCGGCGGCGGCGAACGCGGCGACCTCCTCGTGGCGGACATGGATCCATTCGATCGTGCCACGGCGGCGCAGCGCCTCGGTCAGGGCGTTCAGGCTGTCGCCGACAATGCCGTAGATGCGCTTGACGCCGGCCTGTTCGAGCGTTGCCACGAACAGATCGGCCACGTTGTTGATCGCCATATCGGTCTCCTGATCTCGCTGGTCACGCAAGATAGGATAACGCGCGACGGTGACGGCATCACGGCTTGTTTATTGGCGGCTCAGTCTTTCGCAATCGCCCGATCGTAAGCCGCGATCGTCACCTTTGCGCGAGCGGCCACATCCGTTGCGCTCATGCCGGGCTTGTAGAGGCTCGAGCCGAGCCCGAAGGCGGTCACGCCGCCCTTGATATATTCTGCAAAGTTCTGGTCGGAGACGCCGCCGACGGCGGCGATCATCACGCCTGATGGCAGCACCGCCTTGATCGCGGCAATGCCGGGGGCACCTAACACGCTCGCCGGAAAGAATTTCAATCCCGATGCGCCGGAGCGTGCGGCAAGCAGCGCCTCGGTCGGCGAAAACACGCCGGGCAGCGTCACCATCGCGTACTGATGTGCACGCACGAGCGCCTGCGTGTCGACATTCGGCGAGACCATCAGTTTGCCGCCGACGTCGTTGAGGCGATCGACATCTGCGGTGGCCAGCACCGTGCCTGCGCCGATCAGCACGCCCGGAGGCGCCTGCTTCACGGCCGTTGCGATCGAGCGGAATGGATCGGGCGAGTTCAGGGGGATCTCGATCGCGGTCATGCCGGCTTCGATCAGCACGCCGACGATGGCCTCCGTCTCCTCGGGCTTGACGCCGCGCAGGATCGCGACCAGCGGCCGCTTCATCGGCGGAAAGGGAACGGTCATCTCAAGATTCCTTTGACTTCGTCCAGATCGCCGCAGCCGCCATCGACAGGCCGCGGCGAACGGCCTCATCCGCATCGACCTGGCCCGGGTTGAGCAAACGATCTCCGCGTTGGGGAACGGCGAAGCCGAAGAGGCTAGAATCACTTATCGCGCTCGGCATCGCGAGAAGGGCGAGGTCTGGATCGAA
>NZ_JALBGZ010001114.1:0-1400 GCF_023006515.1 Bradyrhizobium sp. PRIMUS42 | reverse complement strand
CCACCGGCCCAGGCGCCCAGCGCGTTGCCGAGATTGAACGCGGCGATGTTGAGGCTGGAGGCGAGCGTGCGCCCGCTGGAGCCGGCCGCTTCCAGCACGCGAAGCTGGAGCGGAGCGACGGTTGCAAAGGCGGCGATGCCGAGCAGCAGAATCAGCACGATGGCTGCGATCTTCACCGACAGCACGGCGCCGAGCCCAAGAAGCGCGATGGCGAGCGCGGCGAGCGTTCCGATCAGCGCGCCGGCGAGGCCACGGTCGGCGAACTTGCCGCCAGCGACGTTGCCGATCGCGAGCCCGACGCCGAACACCAGCAGGATCGGCGAGACCGCTCCTTCCGAGAAGCCGGTGAAGCGCGTCAGGATCGGCTGAATGTAGGTGAAGACGACGAACAGACCGGCAAAGCCGAACACGGTCATGGCAAGGCCGAGCAGCACCTGCGGACGGCCGAGCACGGCGACTTCCTCGGCAAGAGAGACCGGCTTGTCACCGTTGCCGACATGGCCGGGGACGAGCGCCGCAACCACCGCGAAGGCAATCACGCCGATGACAGTCACCGCCCAGAACGCCGCGCGCCAGCCGAGCATCAGGCCGAACCAGGCGCCGAAGGGCACGCCCAGCAGCGTCGCGACCGTGAGGCCGATAAACATGGTTGATATCGCGGAGGCCCGCTTGTCCTCGGCGACGAGGCTGGTCGCCACCACCGATCCCACGCCGAAAAACGTGCCGTGGGCAAGCGAGGTCAGCACGCGCGCGGCCATCAGCAATTCGTAGTTCGGCGCCAGCGCGCAGGCGGCATTGCCCAGCGTGAAGATCGCCATCAGCGCGAGCAGCACCGTTTTCCGCGGCATCCGCCGCGTCGCCAGCGTCAGGACGGGCGCGCCGATAAATACGCCGAGCGCATAACCGGAGATGAGCAAACCCGCGACCGGCACCGAGACATGCATGTCGGCGGCGACCTGGAGCAGGAGACCCATGATGATGAATTCTGTGGTGCCGATGCCAAAGGCACCGGCGGTGAGTGCGAGAACGGCGGGAGGCATGCGTGGCTCCGATGGTTGAGACGAGTCACGCAGATAGCCGCGCCGCAGCAAAACCATTAGAATGTCCGCAATCCAATCATTTGTGACGTGAATTCAACATGGCCCGTTTCGACACCAACCGCTCCGCCGAAATGGAGGTCTTCGTCCGCGTCGTCGATCTCGGCGGCTTCACCCCGGCCGCGCGAAAACTGCGCCTGACGCCATCGGGCGTGAGCAAGCTGATCTCGCGGCTCGAAGCCCGGCTCGGGTCACGGCTCGTCAACCGCACCACGCGCAAGCTGACGCTGACGGAGGAGGGCCAGGCCTTCTATCAGCGCTCGTTGCGCATCCTCGCCGAGATGGACGAGGCCGAGCGCGAGG
>NZ_JALBGZ010001113.1:0-1401 GCF_023006515.1 Bradyrhizobium sp. PRIMUS42 | reverse complement strand
AGGCCGCGCGCCGCCGAAATGCCGACGCGCAGGCCGGTGAAACTTCCGGGGCCGACGGTGACCGCGATGCGGTCGAGCGAGGTGAAGGCGAGATTGGCCGATTGCATGACGCGCGCGATCATCGGCATCAGGGCCTCGGCGTGGCCGCGCTTCATGAGAAGCTGCTCCTGCGCGAGGAGCTCGCCGGCGTCGGTGTCCAGCACCGCGACGGAGCAGGCGTCGAGCGCAGTATCGATGGCGAGGATCAGCATGGAAAAGCGAATGGCGAGTGGCGAATGGGGAGCAGTCTAGCGAACCAAGCGTCTATCCGCCATTCGTCATTCACAATTCGTAGCCCCTGATCGCGCCGCATTTCGTAGGGTGGGCAAAGGCGCTCTTGCGCTGTGCCCGCCACTTTTGTCGCCGAAAGAAACGGTGGGCACGCTTCGTTTGCCCACCCTACGGCACCTCCTACATCGGCCGGACTTCGACCACGTCGGGCACGAAATGCTTCAAAAGGTTCTGGATGCCGTGCTGGAGCGTCGCGGTCGACGACGGGCAGCCGGAGCAGGCGCCCTTCATGTTGAGATAGACGATGCCGTCCTTGAAGCCGCGGAAGGTGATGTCGCCGCCGTCATTGGCGACCGCCGGCCGCACGCGGGTCTCGATCAGGTCCTTGATCATGTCGACCGTTTCGGCATCGGCCTCGTCGAAGAACTCGTCCTCGTCGTCGAGATCGGCATCGCCCTGCGCCGCGCCGTCCGCGAGCAGCGGCGCGCCGGACATGTAGTGCTCCATGATGGCACCGAGGATCGCGGGCTTGAGTTGCTGCCATTCACCGTTTGCCTTGGTCACGGTGATGAAATCCGATCCGTAGAACACGCTGGTGACGCCGGGCACCTCGAACAGCTTTTCGGCGAGCGGGGAGCGGCCTGCGGTTTCGCGGCTCGCAAATTCCACCGGGTTGCCATCGACCACGACGCGGCCGGGAATGAACTTCAACGTGGCGGGATTGGGGGTGGCTTCGGTTTGAATAAACATGGTTTTCTCCAGACGTCGCCGGTTCAAGGCCGGCGCGTGCCCTATCCACTAGCAGATGGCGACGGCGAACGCACGATCAAGGGGCGAGAACGGCGTTCTGTTGTTATATCAGCGGGTTAGGGTAGCGAAATCTCCGCGGCGTCATGGCCGGGCTTGACGTGGATACCCGGGACAAGCCCGGGCGTGACGAGCAAACAACTGGCCGTACCCCAGACAGGGGTACCTACGACAGCGAATCCACGCTTTGGTCGCTCAGCGCGCCGGAAATGATCGTCACCGGGATCGGGAACGTCCCCACCGCGTGCGCGAGCAGGGCGACCAGGGGGCCCGGCCCTTCCGCGCCGGGGTTCGCGGCCAGCACCAGCATGGCGATGTCAGGGT
>NZ_JALBGZ010001112.1:0-1405 GCF_023006515.1 Bradyrhizobium sp. PRIMUS42 | reverse complement strand
CTATGTCGGCATTGCCGTGCGGGCAGGGCAGGCGCAACCCGACATCGGCAGCGAAGCAGCGCTGCGCAAGACGCTGCTTGCGGCGCGGTCCGTCGCCTATTCGCGGCTTGGCGCGAGCGGCGTCTACTTCGCCCAGTTGATCGTACGGATGGGGATCGCAGCCGAGATCAACGCCAAGGCCACCATCGTCGAGCAGGGGTTCACGGCGCAGCGCCTCGTCAGCGGCGAGGCCGATCTCGCCGTGCAGCAGATCAGCGAGCTGAAGCAGGTCGACGGCATTGAGGTGGTGGGACCGATCCCGCACGAATTACAGACGCCGGCGGTGTTCTCCGCCGGCCGTATGGCGAACGCAAAACATGCCGACGCGGCCGACCGCTTGCTGCGCTATCTGGCATCGCCAGGGGTCGTGCCCGTCCTGCGTCAATCGGGACTGGAGCCTTGAATTTGCCGGAGCGGAGACGCAACGTCATGTCCATGCGGACTTGTCTGGTTGCCGTCCTCTTTGCACTCGCCGCGCCCCTGACTGCGCATGCGCAATCGGCCGATCTCGTTCTGTGCGATCGCGTGGCGGCCGATCCCAGCGATCCCGACAAACCGGTCGACGTGAGGGGCGTCACCGAGATCGCATCCGCCGACGTTGCGACCGCGATCAAGTTCTGCAAACAGGCCGCGCCGTCCTCGCGCCGTGCGATGTTCGCGCTCGGCCGCGGCTCCTACATCTTTAACCCGACGCTGGCAGGCGTGGAGCAGGCGGATGCGCTGCTCATCATCGGCGCCAATCCGCGGAAAGAGGCGGCCGTATTCAACGCCCGAATCCGCAAGCGCTGGCGCGCCGGCGGCTTCAAGATCGGCGTGATCGGCGCCAAGGTCGATCTGACCTACGATTACGATCACCTCGGCGCGGGCACCGAGACCCTCAGTGAGCTCGCGGCCGGCAGGCACTCCTTCATGGACGTGCTGAAGAACGCCAAGAATCCCATCATCCTGGTCGGCGGAGGCGCGGCCTCGCGCCACGACGGCGCGGCTATTCTCGCGGCCGCTGCGAAGCTGGCGCTCGATGTCGGCGCACTCAAGGATGGCTGGAACGGCTTTGGCGTGCTGCATGAGACCGCCTCGCGCGTCGGTGCGCTCGATATCGGCTTCTCCGCAACCGGTGGCGGGCTCAACGCCGCGCAGATGACGACGTTCGGCACACTCGACCTGCTGTTCCTGCTCGGCGCCGACGAGATCAACGCGCCTGACGGCACCTTCGTCGTTTACATCGGCACCCATGGCGACCGCGGCGCGCACCGCGCCGACGTCATCCTGCCGGCGGCGGCTTACACCGAGAAGTCCGCGATTTACGTCAACACCGAAGGCCGCGTGCAGATGACGGGCCGCGCCGCGTTCCCGCCGGGCGAGGCCC
>NZ_JALBGZ010001111.1:0-1406 GCF_023006515.1 Bradyrhizobium sp. PRIMUS42 | reverse complement strand
GGTCGCGGCAGATGCCGCCGAGGCGATGGCTGCGGCGGCAGCCAGCACGCCCGACGTCGTGTTGCTGGATTATCATCTCGATGGTGGCCGCAGCGGCTTGGACTTTCTCGACGATCTCGGGCAGAAGTCGGGCCGCCACGTCCGCGCGCTGGTCGTCACCGGCGATCGCAGCGAGGCGGTGCGCAAGGAAGCGAGGGCGCGCGGCTGCGAGATCCTGTCGAAGCCGGTCAAGCCCGCGGCTCTGCGGCGCTTCCTCGGCAGCGAAGCCCTGAGCCGGCAGTTCGGGACGAAACAGGAGACTCCCTGACAATGCGCATCCTTATCGGCGACGATCATCCGCTGGTACAGGCCGCGTTGCGCAGCGCGCTGTCGAGCGTGCTGCCCGGTCTCGACATCATCGCCTGCCAGTCGCTTGACGAGGCGACCGGCATCCTGTCGGCTCAGTCCGACGAGATCGACCTGATCCTCTGGGATCTGACCATGCCGGGTATCCAGGGTTTCGCCGCGCTGTTCATCCTGTCGGCGCAATTCCCGACGGTGCCGGTGGCGATCATCTCGGCACGGCAGGACGCCGCCACGATCCGCCGCGCCATTGCCTACGGCGCATCCGGCTACATCCCGAAATCGCTCAGCCTTCCCGAGATGGCGGACGCGATTACGAAGATCCTTGCCGGCGAAATCTGGATGCCGCCCAATGTCGGCGGCCGCGGTTCGATTCAGAGCGCCGATGTCGAGCTCGCCGCGCGAATGGCCTCGCTGTCGGCGCAGCAGCTCCGCATTCTCGCGATGATCGTGGACGGCAAGCTCAACAAGCAGATCGCGGGCGAGCTCGACATCGCCGAGCAGACCGTGAAGGGCCATGTCTCGACGATCCTGCGCAAGCTCGGCGTCGGCTCGCGCACCCAGGCCGCTGTCCTGGCCGAGAGGCTGTCATTTGGCCAGCCCGGCGGAACCTGAGCTTTCTCCTGCAAAACAAAACGGAGGCCGCGAGGCCTCCGTTTTCTATCGTGCTGTCTTGCGGACCTGGTGCTTACCCCAGCCGTCCCGCCGCGTGGGCGAGCAGGGTGTAGACGAGGCCCGTCTCCGAGGTCAGGTGGCTGCGCAGCTCCTGCGGGCCGCGGCCGTCGCGGGCGACTTCGTCGAGCAGGCGCTCGAACTCGGCGACGTAACGGTCGACGGTGCCTTTGAAGTTGCGGTCGGCGCGGTACTTGCGGGCGACCTCGTCGAAGGCCTTCTGGCCGGCGGGCGTGTAGAGGCGCTTGGTGAAGGCCTTGTTCTCGCCGCGCTGGTAGCGGTCCCACATCTCGGCGGCGAGGTTGCGGTCCATCAGCCGGCCGATGTCGAGCGACAGCGACTCCAGCGGATTGCTGCTGGCCTGCGGGGCCTGCGGCTGCGGCGCGGGTGCG
>NZ_JALBGZ010001110.1:0-1406 GCF_023006515.1 Bradyrhizobium sp. PRIMUS42 | reverse complement strand
ACCCGCGATCAGCCCGGCCGCCGCGGCGCCAAGCCCGGCTGAAAGTCCGGCGCCAAGGCCGGCCAAAAGCTCGCGTCGGGTCGGGTCGAAGATCCCAGGTTTCATGGGCCGATCCGGACCACGCCGCGCTGGATAAGTCCAGCCGCCGTGCCTACGTAAAGCCTGCCTCCATCGGGCCATTTTTTTGCTGCGAACAGTCAGGCACATGCTATAAGCCCGGCCGCCCGCGGCATCGCGGCCGGTCTTGATGCAACTTCACGCGGGCGTGGCGGAACTGGTAGACGCGCTGGATTTAGGTTCCAGTGACGAAAGTTGTGGGGGTTCGAGTCCCTCCGCCCGCACCAAGCGCTTATCGCGTTTGCACGGATTACGAGACCTGCTTCCGCGCGGATGTTTGTCCGCTGGGAGCCGGTCCAATGAAGCACCGGCGTTGAGGCGTTTGCCTCGCGTCGGATCGATTAATGACAGCGTCCCGACGCATGCGCGCCGGGACCGAACGAGAAGAAGATTGGACGCCATGCAGGTCACAGAGACCCTCTCGGAAGGTTTGAAGCACGAGTTCAAGATCAGCGTCCCTGCGTCGGATCTCGACGCCAAGGCCGGTGCCAAGCTCGTTGACCTCAAGGACAAGGTTCGCATCAACGGCTTCCGTCCCGGCAAGGTGCCGGTCGCTCACCTCAAGAAGGTCTATGGCCGCTCGGTGATGGCCGAGACCATCGACCAGACCATCCGTGACACCAACACGCAGCTGTTCTCCGAGCGCGGCTTTCGCCTTGCGACCGAGCCGAAGATCACCATGCCGAGCGAGCAGGCCGAGGTTGAGGAATTGCTGAGCGGCAAGACCGATCTGACCTATACGGTCGCGATCGAGGTGGTGCCTTCGATTGCGCTCGCCGACTTCAAGACCTTCGAGGTCGAGAAGCCCGTCGCCGACGTCACCGACGCTGACGTCGACGAGGCGATCAAGCGCATCGCCGATACCAACCGCGCCTTTGCCGACAAGGGCGAGGGCGCCAAGGCTGCCTCGGGTGACCGCGTCACCATCAACTTCAAGGGCAGGATCAACGGCGAAGTCTTCGAGGGCGGCACCGGCGAGGGCATCCAGGTCGCCATCGGCTCCAACACCTTCATTCCCGGCTTCGAGGAGCAGCTGATCGGCATCGGCGCCAATGAGACGCGCACGCTGAAAGTGTCGTTCCCGAACAACTACATGAACGACAAGCTCGCCGGCCAGCCAGCCGAGTTCGAGACCACCGCGACGCTGATCGAGGCGCCGCAGGATCTCGCCGTCGACGACGAGTTCGCCAAGACGCTCGGCCTCGAATCGCTGGACAAGCTGAAGGAAGCCGCGCGCGAGCGTCTGGTTGCCGAGTTTGCCGGCGCGACGCGCCAGCGCGTCAAGCGCG
>NZ_JALBGZ010000110.1:0-12041 GCF_023006515.1 Bradyrhizobium sp. PRIMUS42 | reverse complement strand
CACGATCCCGGGGCCGGCGATCTCGGACAGCAGCGCAGGCTGCTTGTCGTCAGGCGGCACCGCCACGTCGGCGATGCCAGCTTCGTGCTCGAGCGTGCAGCCGAGCCCCTCGCGATAGACGGCATGGCTGCGGCCGATGCCGAACAGCGTCACCATGACATCCTTGCGCACCCGATCGACCCGGTAGTCCATCGCCCAGGTCAGCAGACCGGTGCCGGGCATCGCGTCGGTGGTCTCGGCGAGATTGCGCCTGGTATCGAGGCCGGAGATGAAGGTCTCGGAGCAGAGGATGTCAGCCATGAAGCCGGTGGCAACCTTGGGGACGTCGTGGGCGCGAACCGCGCCGAGCGCGAGGCCGGCACAGGCGACGGTGGTGATTGAGAGAATGATCTTGCGGCGGCGGGTCACGGGCTTTCTCCGGCATGGGCGGGGTGTGCCCGGAAGGAAGCCGGAGCGGCGCGATCACGGCTCGCCGGATTTGGAAAACGGCCTTATTGAAAGCCGGGCGAGGCTCGCCGATTCTGGAATAAGCGAGCTATTTCAAAACAATACGAAGATGCAGCCGCGATGGCAGTCGCCCCCTCGCCCGCGCTTGCGGGCCGCGTCGGCCTCTCCCTACAAGCGGGGAGAGGCGAAGCAACACATCACGCCGCATTTACCTTCAGCCGCCGGTACTCGGTCGGCGTCACGCCGGTGACCGTCTTGAAGGCGCGGTTGAACGGCCCGAGCGACTGGAAGCCGGCGTCCATCGCGATGGTGATGACCGGGACCTCGGCCTGTGTTGGATCGGCGAGCGCGGCCTTGGCCTCCTCGATCCGGTGGTTGTTCAGGAAGACGTTGAAGTTGCGGTAGCCGAGCCGCTGGTTGATCAGCCGGCGCAACCGGTATTCGGGAATTTTCAGCCGGCCCGCCAGGGCGCCGATGGTGATGTTCTCCTGACGATAGATCCGCTCGTCCGCCATCAGCCGCATCAGGGCGTCGATGAGCTTTTGATCGGCGGCCTCATCGGCCGACGGCTGACTGAAAACGATCGGCGGTGCGGGCTCTGCCGCGGCCGGAAACAGATCTGCTCCGTCAACGCGCATCATGGCATAGACCATCGCCGCGACGATGCAGGCGAGCACGCCGGCATTGATGGTTTCGGCGACGTCGCCGACGTGGTGGCCGGTGACGGCGATCTGAAGCACTGCGTTCAGACCGCCGTAGATCGCGGTTGCGCAGACGATGAAGACACGAACGCCGCGGCGGCGCTCGACCAGGTCGGCCGGCCAGGAGGCGATCATCTTCCCGACCGCGAGCGCGATGAAGCCGAGCACGATCAGATTGACCAGCGTCACCGAGAACCGCACATGGCCGCTGGGTGCGATCCAGACGCAGCCTGCGAAGCTGAAGGCCGTCACCAGCGCCCAGACCCCTCCGTGCCACCAGCGCAGACGAAACTCGTCGTCGAACAGGGACCGTGTGAACAGCCAGAACACCACGATGTCGCCGGTCGACAACGCGATCAGCGGCGCGTGCAGGAGCGGGATCGGTGACGTGACGTCCACCGAATAGCTCGCCGCATGCGCGGCCGACCCCAGAGCGAAGGCGGCGCCGAGCCGGGCCGCCAGCACATTGCGAAACTCGGAGACCAATGACGCAGCCAACACCAGCAGCAGCGCGACGGATGCGGCGCGAAAGGCAAGTTCGAGATTGGTCAGCAGCATCCGGTCAATCCGATTGCACAGCGGCGTGCCACGAACCTAAGTCAGATCAGACCTCGATTCAATTCGCCGGGTCCACGACACGCGCGAGGTGATCCAGGCGTCGGCCGGCTTGCCGAACAGATCGATCTCGCGATCCTTCCGAGCGCCCAGGCTCCGGGCCACACCCTGCGATGGCACATTCGTGCTTTCGATACAGTGCATGATCTCGTCGATCTCGAAGCTGTCGAACACCCAGTCGATCGAAGCGCCGGCCGCTTCCGCCGCATAGCCTTTGCCGCGGAATTCCTTTGCAATGCCCCAGCCGACCTCGAAACCGGGCCAACCCGGTGGCGACCACGGGCCCACACGTCCGACATATCTGCCGCTCGATTTTTCCTCGACCGCGAACATGCCGAAACCGTAGAGCGCCCAGTGCCCGGAGATCACGGCCGCGTTGCGCCAGCCGCCGATCTCGGTCGTGATCGGCTTGCCGTCCGGCGCGATGAAGCGGGCGGTGCCGGGATCGGACAGCATCACCGCGTTCGGCGCAATATCGCTTGCGCGCCACGGGCGCAGGATCAGGTGTTCCGTCTCAATTCTGGGGCCGGACACCTGCAAAAGCCTGGCGCCAGGCTTGAGCGGCGGAATCATCGGTCTCCTCCCGTTTTCATTGTTGTTCTGCTACGATCATACCAGCAAGAAACAGGAGTCCACCATGAGCTGGCAGCCCTCAAACGATCCCGTGCTCGGCGATCCCATGTCCTGCGACGCGCTCGACCTCGTCATCGTGCCGCGCACCCGCGATCTCGGCGACGGGTTCGCGGTGCGGCGCGCGCTGCCGCATGGCAAGCGGCAGATGGTCGGGCCCTTCATCTTCTTCGACCATTTCGGACCCGTTCAGTTCGTCTCCGGCAAGGGCATGGACGTGCGGCCGCATCCGCATATCGGGCTCGCCACCGTAACCTATCTGTTCGACGGCGCGATCATGCATCGGGACAGCGAGGGCAACGTCCAGGAGATCGCGCCCGGCGCGATGAATTTGATGACGGCGGGGCGCGGCATCGCGCATTCCGAACGCACGCCCGACGCGCAGCGCGCCTCGGGCCAGAAGATGCTGGGCCTGCAAAGCTGGATCGCGCTGCCGGCAGGATCGGAGGAGATCGCGCCGTCGTTCCAGCATTACGGCGCCGGCGATTTGCCGATGATCTCCGAGCGCGATTTCACCGCACGGGTGATCGCGGGCTCGTCGTTCGGCATCGCTTCGCCTGTGACGATGGTGTCGCCGTGGTTCTATACGGAGGTCACGGCCGCCCAAGGCGCGAGCGTGCCGCTCGATCCCGATCATGAGGAGCGCGCGATCTACATCGTCGATGGCGAGGTCGAGATCGCAAACGAGCGGTACGAGGCGCCGCGGCTGCTGATCTTCCGCCCCGGCGACCGCATCACCGTGAAGGCGCTGAAGGCTACGCGGATGATGTTTCTCGGCGGCGATGCGCTGGAGGGGCCACGCCACGTCTGGTGGAATTTCGTCTCCTCCAGCAAGGAGCGGATCGAGCAGGCCAAGCAGGACTGGAAAACCGGTCGCTTCGCCGCAGTTCCGCAGGAACATGAGTTCATTCCGCTGCCGGAATAGGCTATTCCGGCTTCCGGCCGCGCCATTCACGCGGTCGGATGTCCTGCCTGAAAGCCTTGCCTGCGAAAGATTTGCCGATGACCACCATGCTCTCCAGCGACCTGCCCCTGACCAAGATCGGACGCGGCAAGGTGCGCGATATCTACGACGTCGACGGCGACCGCCTGCTGCTCGTCACCACCGACCGCATTAGCGCCTTCGACGTCGTGATGGGCGAGACCATTCCGATGAAGGGGGCGGTGCTGACCCAAATCAGCGCCTGGTGGTTCAACGAGCTCGAAGGCGTGGTGCCGCATCACATGATCAGCGCCGACACCGACGCGATTTTAGCAGCCGTACCGGCCTTGAAGCCACACCGCGCCGAGATTCTCGGCCGCGCCATGCTGTGCAAGCGCACCACCGTGTTCCCGATCGAATGCGTGATCCGCGGCTATCTCTCGGGCTCGGCCTGGAAGGAATACGCCGCGAGCGGCACGCTGGCCGGCGAAAAGCTGAAGGCCGGACTCGTCGAGAGCGAGAAGCTCGAGCCTGCCATCTTCAGCCCGGCAACCAAGGCCGAGAGCGGCCATGACGAGAACATCACCATCGCGACGATGCGCACGGTGGTCGGCGACGAGGTCGCCTACACGCTGGAGAGCATGACGCGCGCGATCTACACGCTCGGCGAGGAGCTGGCCCGCGAGCAGGGCATCATCATCGCCGACACCAAGTTCGAGTTCGGCCGTGACAAGGACGGCCGCATCATCCTGATCGACGAGGTGATGACCCCGGATTCCTCGCGCTTCTGGGCGGCCAGTGCCTATAAACCGGGCCAGCCGCAGGCGAGCTTCGATAAACAACCGCTGCGCGACTATCTCGATGTCGAGCGCCGCGCCGGCCGCTGGAACGGCGACGCCCCGCCGCCCCCGCTGCCGGCGAGCGTAGTGGACGCAACCAGCAAGCGGTACCTGGAAGCGTATCGGCGGGTGACGGGGACAGAATTGAAGATCTAGCCTAGCTGTTGCCGCTCACCTCGTCATTGCGAGGAGCGAAGCGACGAAGCAATCCAGACTGCCTCCGCGGATACATTCCTGGATTGCTTCGCTCTGCTCGCAATGACGTTGAGAGGCCGGTGTGCCTCTCTAGCGTCGCCTGCCTAGCTAGCTCAGATTCGCGGTGAAACCGGCGGCACCTCACACCCCTGCCATCATCACGTATTTGATCTCGACATATTCTTCCATGCCGTGACGCGAGCCTTCACGGCCGAGGCCGCTTTCCTTCACGCCGCCGAAGGGGGCGACTTCGGTGGTGATGAGGCCGGTGTTGACGCCGACCATGCCGGACTCCAGCGCCTCGGCGACGCGCCAGACACGGCCGAGATCACGGGAGTAGAAATACGAGGCGAGGCCGAACGGCGAGGCGTTGCACATCGCAATGACGTCGGCTTCGTCCTTGAAGCGGATCACCGGCGCGAGCGGACCAAAGGTTTCCTCCTGCGCCACCAGCGAGTCCGACTTGACGTCGGCCAGCACCGTGGGCTCGAAGAACGAGCGCCCGAGCTCGCTGCGCTTGCCGCCTGTGACGATTTTGGCGCCGCGCTTGACGGCATCCGCGATGTGGCGCTCGACCTTGTCGACCGCCTTCATGTTGATCAAGGGCCCTTGCGTGACACCGCTCTCGGTACCGTCGCCGATCTTCATCGCCGCGACTTTCTTCGACAGCTTCTGCACGAATTCGTCGTAAATCTTGTCCTGGGCGTAGAGGCGATTGGCGCAGACGCAGGTCTGGCCCATGTTGCGGTATTTCGAGACGATGGCGCCTTCGACCGCGGCGTCGATGTCGGCATCGTCGAACACCACGAAGGGCGCATTGCCGCCGAGCTCGAGGCCAAGCCGTTTCACGCCGACGGAAGCCTGCTGGTAGAGGATCTTGCCGACCGCGGTCGAGCCGGTGAAGCCGACGAAGCGCACCGCCGGATGCTCGCACAGCACCTTGCCGATCGGCGGCGCGTCACCGGTGATGATGTTGAGCACGCCCTTGGGGATGCCGGCCTTCTCGGCGAGCACAGCCAGCGCCAGCGCCGACAGCGGCGTTTCATTGGCGGGCTTCAGCACCACGGTGCAGCCGGCGGCGAGCGCCGGGGACACTTTTCGCGTGATCATCGAGTTCGGGAAATTCCAAGGTGTGATCGCACCACAGACACCGATCGGCTGCTTGATCGCGAGCAGCCGCGCATCGGGCCGCTGGGTGGGAATGGTCTCGCCATAGACGCGCCTCGCTTCCTCCGCGAAGAACTCGATATAGGCGGCGCCGATGTCGACCTCGCCGAGCGCTTCCGAAAGCGGTTTGCCCTGCTCGGAAGTGAGGATCAGCGCGAGATCTTCGCGATTGGCTGTGATCAGCTCGAACCATTTGCGCAGGATGTTGGAGCGCTGCTTGGCGGTGTGCTTGGCCCAGGCCGGAAAGGCGCGCTCGGCGGCTTGGACCGCCTTGGTCGTATCATCAGCACCAAGCTGCGGAACTTTGGCGATCTCGACGCCGGTCGCAGGATTGTTGACGGCGAAGACCGGTGTGCCGACCCAGGCGCCGTCGATGTAGCAGGCTTCCTTCAGCAGCGAAGGGTCCTTCAACCGGTCGCGCAGGGTGGCGGTGGCTTGCGTGGCGCGTGCGGCGGCGGTCGGTGTCATGACGTTACTCCCAGGGCGATCGGATCGGCCCGGAATATAGGAGCAAGCGGCGCCCGATGCACCGCCCCACAACGCACATCAGATGATAGTTAAACTGGCAGCGGGCGAACTTATTGTTTGAGCATGATCTTTCCGGAAAACCGCCGCACACTTTGCGCTAACGCGGCCCTTCGGGTCCGGATCATGCCTAGGCCGCGCCGCTCATATAGGTCTCGCGACGGCCGATCATGCGCTCGGCCGCGGCCTTGGCGTCCGCCTTCGACGACGTTGCGCACGTCCGGTATTCGAGATCGGGAACGTCCGACGGGTTGCGGCGACCGAACCAGTTTTTCGAGCCGACCGGCAGCAGCGCCAGGGATTGCGCCAGATTGTCGACCGCACCGAAGGAATAGAGCGCGCCGGTCCCGGCGATGCGCACCTCGTAGATCCCGGGCGAAATCGGCGCCTCCAAATTCTCGCCCCGTCCGGGACGGGGATAGCGCTTCCATTCGCTCCAAGTCGAAATCATCTGAGGTCCCCTCGCGGCCGCTCAGCAGCCGCCAATTTGCATCAAGTCTTAACGTCGGCCGTCGATTGAGCCGAGTGCTGAACGCCGCAACGCACAAAATGTTTCAGGTGCTTCAAACACGTGAAGCATATCGCCAGAGCCCATCCACGGTCACGGCGAAGTGCGGCCTTCCACCGCAGATTGTGACGGAGTGCTGCCGTTCGGCCCGTCTGTCGTCCTGCGTGGAGCACGGACCGTCAAGTCACGACATCGCGACCACCGCGGGCATCTGGACACGCTTGCCGCGCGGGGCGTGCGGGAGGACAATCGATCACTTCCAACAATAATCAAACCGGAGGAAACACGCATGCGGAGCAAAGCTGAGATCGACCAGATCCTGCGCCAGAAGAGCGACGCCAAGGAAATTCCCGGCGTCGTCGCGATCGCGGCCAGCGGTAACGACGTCCTGTATCAGGGCGCATTCGGCAAGCGCGACCTGTCCAAGCCCGATGCGATGACGGCGGATAGCGTGTTCTGGATCGCCTCGATGACGAAGGCGGTGACCTCGGCGGGCGCGATGCAGCTGGTCGAACAGGGTAAGCTGTCGCTGGATGCGCCGATCGGTGAGGTGTTGCCCGATCTCGCCAACCCGCAGGTGCTCGAAGGCTTCGATGCCAAGGGCGAAGCGAAGCTGCGGCCGGCCAAGCGGCCGATCACGCTGCGCCAGCTCATGACCCACACCGCCGGCTTCTGCTACAACATGTGGAACGGCGATCTCGCGGTCTATCTCGACAAGAACGGCATTCCCGCCATCACGACCTGCCAGAACGCGGCGCTGAAAACGCCAATCATGACCGACCCCGGCACGCGCTGGGAATACGGCACCAACATTGATTTCGTCGGCAAGGCGGTGGAAGCTGCCAGCGGCAAGCGGCTCGACGCTTACCTGCGCGACAATCTGTTCAGCCCGCTCGGAATGAGCGACACGGCATTCAAGATCACCGACGACATGCGCAAGCGCCTCGTCGGCATGCATGCGCGTGGCGAGGACGGCCAGCTCGCATCGATCCCGTTCGAGCTCGAGCAGGAGCCGGAATTCCACATGGGCGGCGGCGGCCTCTATTCGACGGCGGCCGACTACATCAAGTTCACCCAGATGATCCTCAACAAGGGCCGCGGCAACGGCAACCAGGTGCTGAAAGCCGAGACGGTCGCGACGATGGGACAAAATCACATCGGCGACCTCGCCATGGGCAAGATGACCACGGCGGCACCGATGTACACCAACGACGTCGACCTCTACCCGGAGCAGGTGAAGAAGTGGGGCCTCAGCTTCATGATCAACACCGCCAAGACCGCGGAAGGACGCAGCGCAGGCAGCCTCGCCTGGGCGGGCCTCGCCAACACCTATTACTGGATCGACCCGGCCCGCGACGTCACCGGGGTGATTCTGATGCAGCTGCTGCCGTTCGCCGACGCGAAATGCCTGGAAGCATTTGCGGGATTTGAGCGCGGGGTCTATGCCGGGCTCGATGCGGGAAGCGGCCAGAAGGCGGCGTAGGGAGCCTGGCCTTCACCACGCGTCATGCCCGGGCTTAGCCGTCCTTCGGACGGCCAAGCCCGGGCATGACGACCGAAAAAATCGCGCTGACCATTCCTTGACGAGAGGATTTCGACTTGGCTGAAAAAGCGGACAGCTACGTTTGCGGCATCTCGGAGGCGCCGCTGCTCGGCGACACCATCGGCCGCAGCCTTGACCAGGCCGTGCAGCGCTGGGGCGATCGCGAAGCCGTCATCTCGCCCAGCCATGGCGTGAGATGGACATGGCGTGAATTCGCCGAGCGGGTCGACGCGCTCGCGGCCGGCTTTCTCGCGCTCGGCCTCGAGCGGGGGCAGCGGATCGGTATCTGGTCACTGAACCGGCCGGAATGGACGCTGACCCAGTTCGCCGCCGCCAAGGCCGGCCTCATCCTGGTGACGATCAACCCCGCCTACCGCTTGAGCGAGCTGGAATTTGCACTTCGCAAGGTGGGCTGCGCGGCGATCGTCACCGCGACGGCGTTCAAGACCAGCAACTACATGGAGATGCTGAACACGCTGCTGCCCGAGCTCGCAAGCGCCAAGCCCGGACAGTTACAGGCCGCGCGGCTGCCAGACTTGCGGATCGTGATCCAGATCGGCGGCCCGGCAGCATCAGGCACGATCCCGTTCGAAGAAGTCGCCGGGATGGGCCGAGCGGAGCATCGCGAGCAACTCTCAGCGCTCGGAGCCGCCCTGCAATTCGACGACCCCGTCAACATCCAGTTCACCAGTGGCACGACGGGATCGCCCAAGGGGGTGACGCTGACCCATCACAACATCCTCAACAACGGCTATTTCACCGGACGCGCGATGCGCCTGACCGAGCGGGATCGCATCTGCATTCCCGTGCCGCTCTATCATTGCTTCGGCATGGTGATGGGGAATCTTGCCTCCGTCACACTCGGCACGACCATGGTTTATCCCGGCGAGGGGTTCGATCCGCTCACGACGCTGCGTACGATCGAACAGGAGAAATGCACGGCGCTCTACGGCGTGCCGACGATGTTCATCGCCGAGCTCGATCATCCCGAATTCGCCAGCTTCGACCTGAAGTCGCTGCGTACCGGCATCATGGCCGGCGCGCCCTGCCCGATCGAGGTGATGAAGCGCGTCAACACCGAGATGAACATGCGCGAGGTCACGATCGCCTATGGCATGACCGAGACCAGCCCGGTCAGCTTCCAGAGCGCAACGGACGATCCGCTCGAGCGGCGCGTTTCCACGGTCGGACGGATTCATCCGCATGTCGAGGTCAAGGTCGTCGATCTCGAGGGCAGGATCGTCAAGCGCGGCGAACGGGGCGAGCTGTGCACCCGCGGCTACAGCGTCATGCTGGGCTATTGGGAGGAGAGCGAGAAGACCGCCGACGTGCTCGATGCGAACGGCTGGATGCATACCGGCGACCTCGCCGTCATCGACGACGAGGGCTATTGCAATATCGTCGGCCGCATCAAGGACATGGTGATCCGCGGTGGCGAAAATCTCTATCCGCGCGAGATCGAGGAGTTTCTCTATCGTCACCCCAAGATTCAGGATGTGCAGGTCTTCGGCGTGGCGGATAACCGCTATGGCGAGGAGCTCTGCGCCTGGGTCCGCGTCAGATCGGGCGAGACGTTGAGCGCAGAGGAGGTCCGCGCCTTCTGCGAAGGCCAGATCGCCCACAACAAGATCCCGCGCTACGTGGAGTTCGTCGATGAATTCCCGATGACGGTGACGGGAAAGATCCAGAAGTTCTTGATGCGCGATACCGTTGAGCAGCGGCTGGGACTGAAGGCGGCGAAGACGGCGTGAGGGGTCCGAGAACCTGCATCCACACCGTCATTGCGAGCGTAGCGAAGCAATCCAGTCTGTCCCCGCGGAAAGATTCTGGATTGCTTCGTCGCATCAGCGCAAAATTGCTTCGCAATTTTGTCGCGGGCTCCTCGCAATGACGGGGAGAGAGACGCGCGCTACGCCGTCAGCCCGCGCTGCCCGGCGAGGTCCTTCAACGACACTTGCGGCCGCGCGCCGATATGCTGAATCACTTCGGCGGCTGCGAGCGCACCGAGCTCGCCGCACTGCTTGTACGCAAGATTGCGCGCCAGGCCATACAGGAAGCCCGCGGCGAAGAGGTCGCCGGCGCCGGTGGTGTCGACCACCTTGTTGACCGGGAAGGCCGGCGCGGCGACGGCGTCCTCCACCGACACTACCATGCAGCCTTTCTCGCTGCGGGTGACGATTCCGAGATTGACGTCGTTGCGCAGCTGCTTCAGCGCGGTGTCGAAATCCGAGGTCATGTAGAGCGAGTGCAGCTCGGACTCGTTGGCGAACACGATGTCGACGGTGCCGTTGCGCATCAAGGACAGGAACTCGTCGCGATAGCGGTCGACACAGAAGGAATCCGACAATGTCAGCGCCACCTTGCGCTTGGCATCATGAGCGATCTTGGCCGCCTTGACGAAGGCGTCCTTGGCGTTCTTGGGGTCCCAGAGGTAGCCTTCGAGATAGACGATGCCGGCGCCGGCGATTTCGGCCGGATCGATATCGGCGGGCGACAGATCCTGCGCCGCGCCGAGATAAGTGTTCATGGTGCGCTCGCCGTCATCGGTGACCAGGATGTAGGAGCAACCGGTGGCGGGACCGTCCGTCGCGGCGGGCGTGTTGAAGGCGACGCCGGCAGCGCGGATATCGTGGACGTAGAGCTTGCCGATCTGGTCGTCCTTGACCTTGCCGACATAGGCGGCACGCGCCCCCAGGCTGCCAATGCCGACGATGGTGTTGGCGGCAGATCCCCCCGAGACTTCCGTGGCCGGCCCCATGTCCTTGTAAATGGCCGCCGCCCGCGCCTCGTCGATCAGGGACATGCTGCCCTTGGTCATGCCATGCTTGGCCAAAAAGGCCTCGTCGGTCCTGACCAGCACGTCGAACAGCGCGTTGCCGATGCCGAGAACGTCATATTTCACGTCAGCCATTCACCTTGATCCTGTTTGGCGGATTGCGATCCCAGCGGAAATCCGCTTCCTGTCAGCCTGAAATCTGGCTCGCGGCCTATCACGACCGGGCCTGCACGGGCAAGCAACGGTATTATGTAAGTCCGATGATCCGCTCCTTCCTGACCGTCTCGACGGGAACGCTGGCCTCGCGGCTGCTGGGCTTTGCCCGCGATTCCCTGATCGCGGCGCTGCTCGGCACCGGCGCGGTGGCGGATGCGTTTCTGGCGGCGTTCCAGCTCGTCAATGTGGTGCGACGGCTGCTCAGCGAGGGGGCGCTGAATGCGGCGCTGATCCCGGCCTGGCTGCGCGTCAGGGACCGCGATGGCGAGGAGGCCGCTTCCGCATTCGCCGGACGCGTGCTCGGCACCGTCAGCGTGGTCCTGATCGCGATCTCGGCCGTCATTGCGCTGGTCATGCCGCTAGTCATCACGATCATCGCGCCGGGCTTTCTCGGCAGTGCCACGCTCGACCTCGCCGTCGCGAACGCGCGGCTGATGCTGCCCTATCTCGCCTTTGCCGGGCCGGTCACGGTGCTGATGGGCCTGCTCAACGCGCAGGGGCGCTTTGCGCTGACCGCCTTCTCGCCGCTACTGTTCAACATCGCGCTGATCGTCGCGATCGCAGCGCTGCTCGTCGGACATGCCGACGCGGCTTTCGCGGCGTGGATGCTGGCGGCGACCGTCGGCTTCGCCGGCCTGCTGCAGCTCCTGATGTTGCTGTCGCAGCGGAGTGCGCGCCTCGCCACGCCGCTGCGCATCAGTTTCGACAAGGAGATGCGCGGCTTCTTCGCCAAGGCTATTCCCGGCATGATCGCAAGCTCGGGACCGCAATGGCTGATGGTGGCCGGTGCGATCATCGCATCCGCGACGCCGTCCGCTGTGTCCTGGCTCTATTTCGCCAACCGGCTGATCGAGCTGCCGCTCGGCATCGTCGGCGTCGCCATGGGCACAGTGCTGGTGCCGGAGCTGACGCGCGCCATCGCCAGCTCCGACCGCGAGACGGTGGCGCATGCGGAAT
>NZ_JALBGZ010001109.1:0-1408 GCF_023006515.1 Bradyrhizobium sp. PRIMUS42 | reverse complement strand
CTTCAACCTCGGCGAAGCCACGGTGTCCCGCGCGGCGGTCCGGCTTGCGAGCGGCGAGGTCGGCTTCGGTTACACGCTTGGACGCGACGGTGAGAAGGCGCGGCTGATCGCCCTGTGCGATGCGCTGGTGCAGTCCCGCGATTTCGCCGGAGCGGTCGAGCGGGACGTTATCGCCCCGTTGCGCGAGCAGCTTATGACGAGGCGCACGCAGGCGGCGGCCGAGACCGCTGCGACGAAGGTTGATTTCTACACCATGGTGCGCGGTGAGGGGTGAGATCATGACCACGATTGCGGAACTGCCACCGGGTCTCGCCGACAAGGTGCTGTCGGCGCAATCGACCTTTCGCTCGGTGATGGACGCGATGGCGCGGCCCGGTTCGGTCCAGCGCATCGTGCCGGGAGCGGGGACGCCCGACAGGATGATGCGCGGCGCCGCCGCGATCGCACTGACGCTGTTCGATCACGACACGCCGCTCTGGCTCGATTCGCGGATGGCGGAGAGCGTGGACGTGGTGAAATGGCTGAAATTCCACACCGGCGCGCCGGTGGTGCAGGATTCCTCCGTCGCGAGCTTCGCGCTGATCAGCGATGGCGGAGCGCTTCCGCCGCTCGAACGCTTCGCGCTCGGGACGAACGAATATCCGGATCGTTCGACCACATTGATTCTCCAGATCGATGGTCTGGGCTCGGGACGCAGCTTCGAGCTGCGCGGTCCGGGGATCGACGGTGCCGCGACGCTCCAGGCATCGATCAAGCCGTTCGATCTGTTCGAGCGCCTGCATGTCAACGAGGCGCTGTTTCCACGCGGCATCGATGTCGTGCTGGTCGCCGATGACGCCGTGGTGGCGATCCCCCGCACCACGCGCGTCGTGAGCAAGGGAAGCTGAAGCATGTATGTCGCAGTCAAAGGCGGCGAACGCGCCATCGAGAACGCCCATCGCCTGCTCGCACATAGGCGGCGCGGCGACCAAAGCATTCCGGAGGTCACGCTCGACCAGATCTCGGAGCAGCTTGGCCTCGCCGTCGACCGTGTCATGAGTGAAGGCTCGCTCTACGATCGCGAGCTCGCCTCGCTTGCGATCAAGCAGGCGCGCGGCGATCTGATCGAGGCGATCTTCCTGGTTCGCGCCTTCCGCGCCACGCTGCCGCGCTTCGGCGCGAGCGAACCGGTCGACACCGGCGCGATGCGGGTGTGGCGGCGGGTGTCCTCGACCTTCAAGGACATTCCCGGCGGCCAGATCCTCGGGCCGACCTTCGACTATACCCACCGCCTGCTCGATCCCTCGCTCGCGCAAGGTTTTGTGCCGGAGGCACCGGCGACTGCTGATGCGTCCACGGCGCCGACGCCGCGCGTGACGGACATTCTCGGACGCGACGGGCTGATCGAGCCCTCGCCGCAGGCCGAAGA
>NZ_JALBGZ010001108.1:0-1409 GCF_023006515.1 Bradyrhizobium sp. PRIMUS42 | reverse complement strand
CTCATCCCGGCAGGCTCACGCCGCGGCATCTGCCGCCGCCGCGGGCGCGGCTGCGAATTGCGAGGCGATGTCGCCGTGGAAAACCGACGGCCCGACGTGATCGAGCGAGCTCTGGATGTCGGCCCAGATCTCGCCGCCGATATCGGTCCAGCGCTTGCAGAAGGCGAAGTCCTCGGAGAGATAGGTCCCGGTTGCCGGATCGATCATGCATTCGAACAACGCGAACCGGTTCGGGCTCGTGACCAGCGTGTCGTGCGAATGCTCGCGGAAGAATTGCAGGCTCGCATAATCCGGATGGCGGCACATCGCCTCCAGCACGTGGCGGCGGATCATCAGGAAACCGGTGCCGGCATAGCGCACGCGGGTGAAGCCGTTGACCACGACGATACGGTCGGGATCCTCGATCTCGAGCACGTAGTCGAGCGAAGCCGCGGGCACGTCGGCCCGGCCGGACTGGATCGCCCGCGCGGCCTTGTCCCAGTTGACCCGCTTGATCGGATAGCAGCCGGCGACAACGTCGGCGCCGCATTCGATCAGCCGGAACACCTGCTCCGGCTTGAAGCCGATGTCGGCGTCGATGAACAGGAAATGCGTCGCCTTGGGATCGTCGAGGAACATCGCGGCCAGATTGGCCCGTGCGCGGGTGATCAGCGCGTCGCCGTCCCGCAGCAGCACCTTGAGCTCGAGATTGGACATGCCGTGCACGGCGCGCTGCAGCGCGAAGATCGAGCTCGCATAGATGCTCGACACCTGCCCGCCGAAGCATGGCGTGGCCACCACCAGTTGCATCTTGTCCGACATCGGCAGCTCCGCCCCGCTCCAATCCTCACCAAGAGGTAAAGAGGCATGGTTAACGGCGTCTTAACGTAGACTTACAGGAACTTGACGAGCGAAAGCTGCGCCAGGTTCGAGGTCACCTGGTAGGAGGCCTGAAGCGCGTTCTGGAGCGCCAGGATCTCGCTCGCGACCTGGTCCGGCGAGGCCGATTCCGCCTGGTCGATGATGGTCTGGAGCTGCGCCTTGGCCTGGGTCTGGCGCGTGCTCGCGTCCTTCATCGTATTCTGGGCCATCGCGATGTCGGTCTGGATGTCCTCGATGCGCTGCTGGCCGGGCTGCTGGGTCAGCGCCTGGGTCACCCGCAGGCTGAGCGCGGCGACCTGCCCGCCCGAATACTGTCCGGTCGGCGAGGTCGAGAAGGTCCCGAACACGGCGGTCGCCTGCAATTGCCGGCGGATCGCGTCCTCATTCGCCTGGGCGCCATACTGCACCGAGACGGAATCGTCGACCCGCGCCATCGCGGTCGAGCGCGCCGAGCCGGGCCCGTCATTGCCCAGATACCATTTCACGGTGGTGGCCGAGCCGTTGACCAGCGTCGTCGCCGAGCTCGCGGGCGAGGAGCCGACACGGAG
>NZ_JALBGZ010001107.1:0-1409 GCF_023006515.1 Bradyrhizobium sp. PRIMUS42 | reverse complement strand
GCCGAGGTCCGCCGCGGCTACGAGGATCCTCCCACCTACATCATCAGGCACCAGGGTGAGCCCACCATCATGCTCGCAGCGGTGATGCAGGAGGGCTGGAATGGTCTGGCGCTCGGCAAGGCGCTGGAGGAGAGGTCCGCAGCCATCGCCCGGACGCTGCCGCTCGGGATGTCCCTGGCCAAGGTCAGCGACCAGGCCGTCAACATCACCTCGGCGGTCGACGAGTTCATGATGAAGTTCGCAATGGCGCTCGGCGTGGTGCTGCTGGTGAGCCTGCTCAGCCTCGGCTGGCGCGTCGGCATCGTGGTCGCGGCTGCCGTTCCCCTGACGCTCGCCGTCGTGTTCCTGATCATGCTGGAGACCGGCCGGTTCTTCGACCGCATCACGCTCGGCGCCCTGATCCTGGCACTCGGCCTCCTCGTCGACGACGCCATCATCGCGATCGAGGTGATGGTGGTGAAGATGGAAGAGGGCATGGACCGCATCTCGGCGGCCGCCTATGCGTGGAGCCACACCGCGGCGCCGATGCTGTCGGGAACGCTGGTGACGATCGCAGGCTTTTTGCCGGTGGGTTTCGCCCGCTCCACCGCCGGCGAATATGCCGGCAACATCTTCTGGGTCGTGGGCTTTGCCCTCATCGTCTCCTGGATCGTCGCGGTGATCTTCACGCCCTATCTCGGCGTCAAGATGCTGCCCGCGATCAAGCCGGTCGAAGGCGGTCACCACGCCATCTACGGCACGCCCAATTATCAGCGCCTGCGCGGGCTCATCACCTTCGCGGTCCGCCACAAGTTCGTGACCTGCAGCGTCGTCGCCGTCGCCTTCGCGCTTTCCGTCGTCGGCATGGGCGGCGTCAAGCAGCAGTTCTTCCCGACCTCCGACCGCCCGGAAGTGCTGGTGGAGGTTCGTCTGCCGGAAGGCACCAGCATCGAGACGACGACCGCCACCGTCGAGAAGCTCGAGGGCTGGCTGCACGATCAATCCGAGGCCAAGATCATCACGAGCTATGTCGGTCAGGGTGCGCCGCGCTTCTTCTTCGCGATGGCGCCCGAGCTGCCCGATCCGGCCTTCGCCAAGATCGTGGTCCTGACGCCTGATGCGGAAGCGCGCGAGGTTTTGAAGCACCGGCTCCGACAGGCCGTGTCGCAGGGCCTTGCAGCCGAGGCCAATGTGCGCGTCACCCAGCTCGTGTTCGGACCCTACACGCCGTTCCCGGTGGAGTTCCGGGTCATGGGACCCGATCCCGCGCAATTGTATGCGATCTCTCAAAAGGCCCTCGAGATCATGCGCGGCGTTCCGGACGCGCGGCAGGCAAATCGGGATTGGGGCGATCGCACGCCCGTGCTTCGCTTCGTCCCGGATCAGGACCGGCTGAACCTGATCGGCCTGTCGCCGGCCGAGGTGGCCCG
>NZ_JALBGZ010001106.1:0-1412 GCF_023006515.1 Bradyrhizobium sp. PRIMUS42 | reverse complement strand
GGAATGGGCTTGGCAGGTGAATTGCAGACCAAATTTCGACGTGCTGTCGATGCCTTCAACGCCCGTGATCTGATCAAAGCGGAAAAGATCCTGCAACAGATCGCAAGATCGGCGGTCCTGCGCCTCCAGCTTGGAGAGCACTGATTTCGCGCGCGTGATCACGGCGGGCGGCAGGCCGGCGAGCTTGGCGACCTGGATGCCGTAGGAGCGGTCGGCCGAGCCGGGCAGCACCTCGTGCAGGAATACGACATTGCCCTGCCATTCCTTCACCCGCACGGTGGCATTGAACATCCGTGGCAGCTTTGCCGAGAGCGCGGTCAGCTCGTGATAATGCGTCGCGAACAGCGTGCGGCAGCGGTTGCTCTCGTGCAGATGCTCGATCGCGGCCCAGGCGATCGAGAGGCCGTCGAAGGTCGCGGTGCCGCGGCCGATCTCGTCCAGGATCACGAGCGCGCGCTCGCCGGCCTGGTTCAGGATCGCCGCGGTCTCGACCATCTCCACCATGAAGGTGGAGCGGCCGCGGGCGAGATCGTCGGCGGCGCCGACGCGCGAGAACAGGCGGTCGATGATGCCGATCCGCGCGCGCGTTGCCGGCACGAAGCTGCCGATCTGGGCCAGCAGCGCAATCAGCGCGTTCTGACGCAGGAAAGTCGATTTACCGGCCATGTTGGGGCCGGTGAGCAGCCAGAGCTGGCCGGATTTTTGCGCAGGCGCGGGTGACAGATCGCACCCATTGGCGATGAACGGCTCGCCGTTGCGCTTCAGGGCCTGCTCCACCACGGGATGGCGGCCGGCCTCGATCGCGAAGCCGAGCGACTCGTCCACGTCCGGCCGCACATAATTGTCGTCGACCGCGAGCTTTGCCAGCGACGTCGCGACGTCGAGCAGCGCAAAGCCGTGCGCGGCCGCGCGCAGATCGTCGCTGATCGCCATGGCCTTGGCCGACAGCCGTTCGAAAATCTCGAGCTCCAGTCCGAGCGCGCGATCGCCGGCATTGGCGATCTTGGCCTCGATCTCGCCGAGCTCGGCAGTGGTGAAGCGAACCTGGCCCGCCAGCGTCTGGCGATGGATGAAGGTCGCGTTCAGCGGTGCCGACATCAGCTTGTCGCCGTGCTGCGCGGTGACCTCGACGAAATAGCCGAGCACGTTGTTGTGCCGGATCTTGAGGCCCTTGACGCCCGTGCTATCCGCGTAGCGGGCCTGCATCGAGGCCACCACCAGGCGTGAGGCATCGCGCAGGTTTCGCGCTTCGTCCAGCGCCGGCTCATAGCCTTGGCGCACGAAGCCGCCATCGCGCTTGATCAGCGGCAGCTGCTCGTCGAGCGCACTGGCGAATTCCGCCGCCAACTCGCGCGAGGGTCTTTGCAGTGCCGCCATGACCGCCGCGATCTCCTGCGGCGGCTGGTCGAGCT
>NZ_JALBGZ010001105.1:0-1415 GCF_023006515.1 Bradyrhizobium sp. PRIMUS42 | reverse complement strand
CCTTCGAGAGGTACGGCGCCGATCGCGCCACGCCGGCGCGCACTCTGGCGCAGCAGCTCGGCAGTGCGGATGCGTTGTTCATTGCCGATGACGGCGATGCCGTCGTGTCGGTGGCGGACGCGATGACCGCGGCGGGCGCGAATTTGCGCAACATCCAGCTGCTTGGCACCGGCCTGTGGGACAGTCCGCGCGTCTATGCCAGCGCCGCCCTGCAAGGCGGTCTCTATGCCGCGCCGGACCCGGCCGGTTTTCGCGCATTCTCCGGCCGCTATCGCACCAAATACGGTGCGGAGCCGATACGCACCGCGACGCTCGCCTATGACGCGGTCGCCCTCGTCGCCGCGCTCGCGCGCACGCAGGGCACGACGCGCTTCTCGCCCGACGTGCTCACCAACTCCTCCGGCTTCGCCGGCATCGACGGCCTGTTCCGCTTCCGCGCCGATGGCACCAACGAACGTGGCCTCGCGGTGATGAAGGTGACGCAGGGCGGCGGCGTTGCTGTCGCGGGCTCGCCGAAGAGCTTTGGGGCGTAGCTCAGGGCGACGCTGCCGTAGGGTGGGCAAAGGCGCGGCAGCGCCGTGCCCACCGACTGTCTCGATAGCGAAAAATGCGTGGGCACGCTTCGCTTTGCCCACCCTACGGCAGCGCCTTACGCCGCGAGATCCGCGACCACCGCGTCCAGCACGGGGAATCCGCTGCTCGTCACGCGCAAGCGTCCCGTTGCATCCACTGTAATCGCGCCTTCTTCGCGCAGCAGGGTGATGCGTTTGGGATCGAGCGAACGGCCTGACAGCGCGGTGTAGCGCTCGGGGTCGATGCCCTCGGCGAGACGCAACCCCATCAGCAAAAATTCGTCGGCGCGCTCCTCGCTGTTGAGGAGGTCGTCGGTGACGACGCCATGGCCGTTGGTCTCGACCCGCAGCAGCCAGGCCTCGGGACGTTTCTCGGTGGCGGTGGCGTGGCGCACGCCATCGATGTCAAGCCGGCCGTGTGCGCCGGGACCTATCCCGGCATATTCCTCGCCGCGCCAATAGACCAGATTGTGCCGGCACTCGGCGCCGCGCCGTGCGTGATTGGAGATCTCGTAGGCGGGCAGCCCAAGCTTGTCGCAGGTTTCCTGCGTGACATCGTAGAGGGCGCGCGCGACGGCCTCGTCCGGTGTCTTCAATTTACCGGCCTGGTGCAGGCCGAAGAACGGCGTGCCTTCCTCGATCGTCAATTGATAGAGCGACAAATGCTCGGCCGCCTCATCGATCGCGAGACGCAGCTCATCGGCCCACATCGCCGGGGTCTGGTCCGGGCGGGCGTAGATCAGGTCGAACGAGTAACGGTCGAACGAGCGGCGTGCGATGGCGACGGCATCGAGCGCCTCGCGCGCGCTGTGCAACCGGCCCAGCGCCTTCAGCGAGGCATCG
>NZ_JALBGZ010001104.1:0-1420 GCF_023006515.1 Bradyrhizobium sp. PRIMUS42 | reverse complement strand
GGCTGCGCGCCACGCCTTCAGCACGTCGTCGGCGACCGCGAACGGCTCGAGCGAGATGCCGAGATTTTCCTTGGCCGCCTTGAGCTCGTCGGCGCCCAGCGCCTCGCCATGCACCTTCGAGGTGCCGGCCTTGTGCGGCGCGCCGAAACCGATGGTGGTGCGGCAGGCGATCAGCGTCGGCTTGTTGGATTTCTTCGCGCGCGTGATGGCGTCTGCAATCGCCGCCTGGTCATGGCCGTCGATCTTCTCGGCGGCCCAGCCCGCGGACTTGAAGCGCTTCACCTGATCGACGGAATCCGAGATCGAGGTGGGGCCGTCGATCGAGATGCCGTTGTCGTCGTAGAGCACGATCAGCTTGTTGAGCTTCCAGTGCCCGGCCATCGCGATCGCTTCCTGCGACACGCCCTCCATCAGGTCGCCGTCGGAGGCGAGCACGTAGGTGTGGTGATCGACGATCTTCTTGCCGAACTCGGCGGCGAGCATCTTCTCGGCGAGTGCCATGCCGACTGAGGTCGAGATGCCCTGGCCGAGCGGGCCGGTGGTGGTCTCGATGCCCTTGGTGCGGAAATTCTCGGGATGCCCCGGGGTGAGCGAATCGACCTGGCGGAACTGCTTGATCTGGTCCAGCGTCATCTCGGAATTGCCGGTCAAGTACAGCAGCGAATAAAGCAGCATCGAGCCGTGGCCGGCCGAGAGCACGAAGCGGTCGCGGTCCGGCCAGGCGGGCGCGGCGGCGTCGAATTTCAGGAACTGCGTGAACAGCACCGTGGCGATGTCGGCGGCACCCATCGGCAGGCCGGGATGACCCGATTTCGCCTTCTCGACAGCGTCCATCGAAAGGCCGCGGATCGCGTTGGCCATACGGGAGTGATCGACCTGCGTCATGTCTGAAATCCGTCTGAAATGAGGCGCTTGGAGGCGAGGTACGCCCGCGCGGGAGGAGCCTGGCGGCCACTGAAGGTCGGGGCTGGGATAGCACCTCGGTTCCGGGAGTCCAAGGCAATCAAACGCCGGTTTGGCCGTAAAAGTTGCCTATGTGGAGACCGGTTTTCCGCCGGGCTCGCGCGTGGGAGGAACGGTCGAATCGGGACGACCTCCTTCCGATCTATCGGTGCATAGTTTCGCGGCGACGTTGCGCTGGGCTAGCTTGCCACGTAAATTTCTGCTTCTAACCGCTTGCCGAACCGAGTCTTTTGCCGGGCGGCAAGCTCCAGGAAAAGGCCACTGGGCAAAGGCCGCCAGGTTCCACCGCTGACTGCATGAACGATCGCGTGTCCAACAGTTCCGCCATGACGGAGTCCTCCGCGGTCGAGATCGACATCGCGACCCGCAGGCTGATGGCGGCGCTCGATGCGCTCGAAAGCGCGGTGGAGCGGCGGCGCGACGCCGATCGCGACGAGAACGAGCTCGCGGCGCGGAT
>NZ_JALBGZ010001103.1:0-1423 GCF_023006515.1 Bradyrhizobium sp. PRIMUS42 | reverse complement strand
GCTGTCGGAGGTCGTCGGCCAGGACCATATCCTGGGCCCCGACGGGGCGCTCACGCGCATGCTGGAGACGCGCACGCTGGGATCGCTGGTGTTCTGGGGACCGCCCGGCACCGGCAAGACCACGGTGGCGCGGCTGCTGGCGGATGCGACGGATTTGCATTTCGAGCAGATCTCCGCGGTGTTCTCCGGCGTTGCCGATCTGAAGAAGGCCTTCGACGCCGCGCGCGCCCGCCGCGAGATGGGCAAGGGCACGCTGCTGTTCGTCGACGAGGTGCACAGATTCAATCGCGCCCAGCAGGATTCGTTTCTGCCCGTGATGGAAGACGGCACGGTGGTGATGGTCGGCGCCACCACCGAGAACCCGTCGTTCGAGCTCAACGCGGCGCTTCTGTCTCGCGCGCGCGTTTTGGTGTTTCGTTCGCTCGACGCGGCGGCGATCGAAAAGCTGTTCGCGCATGCCGAGGAGGTCGAGGGCAGGAAGCTGCCGCTCGATGACGAGGCGCGCGCGGTGCTGGTGCGCATGGCCGACGGCGACGGTAGGGCATCGCTGACGCTCGCCGAAGAGGTCTGGCGCTCGGCGCGGGCGGACGAGATTTTCAACGCCGCGCAATTGCAGGACATCCTGCAGCGCCGTGCACCGATTTACGACAAATCGGCCGATGGCCACTACAATCTGATCTCGGCGCTGCATAAATCGGTGCGCGGCTCCGATCCCGATGCGGCGCTGTATTACCTTGCGCGGATGCTGGACGCCGGTGAGGACCCGCTGTTCCTGGCCCGCCGCGTCGTGCGCATGGCAGTCGAGGACATCGGCCTGGCCGATCCGCAGGCGCTCGTCATCGCCAATGCGGCGAAAGACGCCTTCGACTTCCTCGGCCATCCCGAGGGCGAGCTCGCCATCGCGCAGGCCGTGGTCTATCTCGCCACCGCGCCGAAATCGAACGCCGTCTACACCGCCTTCGGCACGGCGATGCAGGTCGCCAAGCAAGCCGGCTCGCTGCTGCCGCCCAAGCACATCCTCAATTCCCCGACCAAGCTGATGAAGTCGGAAGGCTACGGCGCATCTTACGAATACGACCACGACGCGCCGGATGCCTTCTCCGGCCAGGACTACTTCCCCGAAGCCCTGGGCCGCCAGACCTTCTACGACCCGCCCGAGCGCGGCTTCGAGCGCGAGATCAGAAAGCGGCTGGATTACTGGGCGAAGCTGCGGAAGGAGCGGGGCGGCACAGGCTAGAAGCGGCCATTTCGCCGTGACGGCAGCCGGCTTTTAGGGTACGCAGGCAGCCATGAGCCGCCGTATCAAAAGAACCGATCCAAAGCCCCGTTCGCGCGACGAGCGCAAGGAGGCGCGCCCGTTCAAGGCGCGCAGCGCGAAGACAGCCGGCCCGCGTCCGGGAGGCAAGCCGAGTGGCAAGCCGCC
>NZ_JALBGZ010001102.1:0-1430 GCF_023006515.1 Bradyrhizobium sp. PRIMUS42 | reverse complement strand
GGGCCTGGCGTTGACGCGGCCCCGCTCCGGCGCGCTCGGCGTGCCGCTCGGCGGCGTGATCCTCTTCTATGTGCTGGCCAAGCTCTTCGAACTCGGCGACGCGGTCATTTTCGAAGCGACCGGACACATTGTCTCGGGCCATACGCTCAAGCATCTCGCCGCTGCGCTGGCGGCCTGGCCGGTGATCAGCTCACTGCGGGATTGTAGGGTGGATTAGCCAGCGGCCTCGCGAAGCGCGGCCCGCTGGCGTAGTCCACCACGTCTGTTTCCGCGGCCACAGACGGTGGTGGGTTACGCTTCGCTAACCCACCCTACGCGATGGCGTTATTCCGCCCCGTGCCCTCGTTGAGCAAGCACGCCACCTGATGCCCGTCGCCCGCATCCAACAGCGCCGGCCGCTCCGTCTTGCAACGCTCCATCGCAAACCGGCAGCGGGTGTGAAATGCACAGCCCGAGGGAGGATTGACCGGGCTTGGCACGTCGCCGTCAACCAATGGCGCAAGCTTCTTCGCCAGCGGATTGGCGACCGGGACCGAGGCGAGCAGTGCCTGTGTGTAGGGATGGCGCGGATTGCGGAACAATTCGTCCTTGCCGGCGATCTCGACGATGCGGCCGAGATACATCACGGCGACGCGGTGGCTGATATGCGCGACTACGGCGAGGTCGTGCGCGATGAAGAGATAGGAGAAGCCGTGCTGCCGTTGCAGGTCGATCAACAGATTGATCACCTGCGCCTGGATCGAGACGTCGAGCGCGGAGACCGGCTCGTCGCAAACGATCAGGCGCGGCCCGAGCGCCAGCGCACGCGCGATGCAGATGCGCTGGCGCTGGCCGCCGGAGAATTGATGCGGGAAATTGCTCATCTGGTCGGGCCGCAAGCCCACTTGCTCGAATAGCTTTACGACGCGTGCCTCCAGCGCCTTGCCGGTGGCGAGCCCGTGCACGGCGAGCGGCTCGCCGACGATGTCGCCCGCGGTCATGCGTGGATTGAGCGAGGCAAACGGGTCCTGAAACACGATCTGCATCGAGCGACGGTGAGGGCGCAGTGCCGACTTGGACAGATGGGTGATGTCCTCACCATCGAGGCGAATCTGGCCCGAGGTCGGCTCCACCAGCCTCAGCACGCTGCGCGCTACCGTCGACTTGCCGCAGCCGGACTCGCCGACGAGCCCAAGCGTCTCGCCGGCACCAAGGGAGAACGAGACGCCGTCGACCGAGTGCACGGTGCCGACCTGGCGCCGCAGCACGCCGGCGCGCACCGGGTAATGCTTCCTGAGATCGGTGACCTCGAGCAGTGCCTTGGTCATGCCACCTCCGCAACTTCTTCCGCGCGCCAGCAGGCGGCGAGATGGCCGCCGCCCCAATCCGCAAGCGGCGGGTATTCGGCCTCGCAGCGCTTGATCGCGAGCTTGCAGCGCGGCGCGAAGGCG
>NZ_JALBGZ010001101.1:0-1434 GCF_023006515.1 Bradyrhizobium sp. PRIMUS42 | reverse complement strand
CGAGGCAGTCGCCGAGCGCCCGGAGGACAAGGCGTGACCGACACCAGGCACGTGAAGCTGAAGCCCGGCGACACCATCGGAATCCTTGGCGGCGGACAATTGGGCCGGATGCTGGCCATGGCTGCGGCGCGGCTCGGCCTGCGCTGCCAGGTGTTCTCGCCCGATCCGGACTCGCCGGCCTTCGACGTCGTCTTGAACGCGACCTGCGCCGAATATGCCGATGTCGAAGCGCTCGAACTGTTCGCCAACGACGTCGACGTCATCACCTACGAATTCGAGAATGTGCCGGCCGCGGCTGCGATGGTGCTGGATGCGCGCCGCCCCGTGCTGCCCAACCGCAAGATTCTCGAGACCACCCAGGACCGGCTCGCCGAGAAGGATTTTGTCACGCGGCTCGGCATCGGTACGGCCGCTTACGCCGACGTCACCTCGGTGGCTTCGCTGCGCGAGGCGATCGTCCGGATCGGTCTTCCGGCGGTGTTGAAGACGCGCCGCTTCGGTTACGACGGCAAGGGCCAGGCCATCATCCGCGAGGGCGACGACATCGCCAAGGTGTGGACCAGCCTCGCCACCAAATCCGCGATCCTGGAAGCCTTCGTGCCATACGAGCGCGAGATTTCCGTGATTGCCGCGCGCTCGGCCACGGGCGAGGTCGAGTGTTTCGACGTCACCGAGAACGAGCACCGCGACCACATCCTGAAGATATCGCGCGCTCCCGCGTCGATCCCGGATTCGCTCGCCGAAGAGGCGCGCAGCATTGCCGGCAAGATCGCGAGCGCGCTCGACTATGTCGGCGTGCTCGCCGTCGAGATGTTCGTGCTCGCCAATGGCACCGGACCGAAGGTGCTGGTCAACGAGATCGCCCCGCGCGTGCACAATTCCGGGCACTGGACGCTCGACGGCGCGTCCGTCTCGCAATTCGAGCAGCACATCCGCGCCATCGCCGGCTGGCCGCTCGGCAAGCCGGTACGCCACGGCGAAATCGTCACCATGACCAACCTGATCGGCGACGAGATCAACGATCACGAAAAGTGGCTGACCGTCCCCGGCGCCACGGTGCACATCTACGGCAAGGGCACGCCGCGCCCCGGCCGCAAGATGGGCCACGTCACCGAAGTCAGACCGACGAAGAGCAAGTAGCGGGACCGCAGCATTCGCTGCGATCCCGCCTCGCGGTTTTTGTTTGACGCGTTTTCTTGACGCGAACCGGTATCCACTTCGCTCGAAAACGCTCTCTACGCCGTCTTCGCGCCCGCGACGACGCCAGCCGGCTCCTCGCTGAGCCAGCGATAGATCACCCCGCCCAGCGCGCCGCCGATCAGCGGCGCGACCCAGAACATAGAACTTTCGGTGAAGATCA
The DNA here is from genome assembly GCF_023006515.1 of Bradyrhizobium sp. PRIMUS42. Lineage (NCBI taxonomy): Bacteria > Pseudomonadati > Pseudomonadota > Alphaproteobacteria > Hyphomicrobiales > Nitrobacteraceae > Bradyrhizobium > Bradyrhizobium sp. PRIMUS42. The sequence goes on along the minus strand of NZ_JALBGZ010001101.1, from coordinate 74 downwards.
CTGGATGAGAAGAAAGGGAGCGTACGCCGTTGGCCTGATCTTAGGGACGCATGCATCCATGGGCAGACGCAACA
>NZ_JALBGZ010001100.1:0-1435 GCF_023006515.1 Bradyrhizobium sp. PRIMUS42 | reverse complement strand
CGCGCAGACCCGGGTCAACGCGATTCTCGGCTCGGCCGACCTGTCCGCCGCAGATGCCTCCGACGCCGCGCAGACCGTCGGCCAGCTCGGCAACGTCGTCGCCAGCGGCAATCTCGCAGCCGCTGACATGAGTGCGGCGCTATCGGCCAACACGAGCGACAAGCTCGACGACATCCAGAAGGGATTCAAGACGGCACAGGGCCGCCTTCGCTCCAACCTTGATCTGTTGCCGGACAATCAGGGCAACAAGATGCTGCGCGAAACAGCGGAGAAGCTGCTCGCGCTCGGCACCGGCAAGACCGGCGTGTTCAATCTGCGCGAGAAGGAGCTCGATTCCGTCGACTACGGCCAGACCATCCTGGACGAGACCCGCAAACTCAATATCGGACTCGGCATCAGCGTGCAGCAGCTCGTCGACGGCGTGCAGAAGGAGACCAACAGCTCGACCTCCCAGGCGCAGCGGGAGACCTCGCTCGCGACGACCGTGATGCTGGCGCTCGGCTCGCTGATGCTGGTCGGCTCGGCGCTGTTCGTCTGGCTCTATGTCGGCCGCAACATCCTGCGCCGCATCCGTGAGCTTCAGCGCACCATGCAGCTGCTGTCGGCCGGCGACCTCGACACCGAGATCGTCCGTTCCCGGCAAAACGATGAGATCGGCGTGATGAAGGAAACACTGACCGTGTTCCGCGACAGCATGATCGAAGCACGGGCGCTCGCCGGCGAGCAGGAAAAAGACCGTGTCGCCAAGGCCGAGCGGGCCGCGCGCATGGAAGCGAAGATCGCCGAATTCGAAAACACGGTGCGCTCGGCGCTCGACAATCTGGCGCAGTCGGCCAATTCGATGCAATCGACCGCGCAGAGCATGTCGACGACCGCCGACCAGTCCAACGCGCTGGTCAATGCGGTCGCCTCCGCCGCCGAAGAGACCTCGGTCAACGTGCAAACCGTGTCGTCGGGCACCGAGCAGCTGTCCTCCTCGATCGAGGAGATCAGCAGGCAGGTCGTCACTTCGGCCGCGATCGCCAAGAAGGCGGTCGACGAGGCCGGCGCCACCGACGCCACGGTGCAGAGCCTCGCCGACAGCGCGAGCCGCATCAGCGTCGTGGTCGATTTGATCCAGACCATCGCCTCGCAGACCAACCTGCTCGCGCTCAACGCCACCATCGAGGCGGCGCGTGCGGGCGAGGCCGGCCGCGGCTTCGCCGTGGTTGCCTCCGAGGTGAAGAGTCTCGCGAGCCAGACCGCCAAGGCGACGGAGGAAATCCGCACCCAGATCGCCAGCATGCAGGACATCACGACATCGGCGGTCGGCGCCATCCAGGGCATCGGCCGGATCATCGGCGAGATCGACGGCGTGACCACGACGATCGCGGCCGCGGTCGAGGAGCAGGGCGCTGCCACCCGCGAGATCGCGCGCAACATCCAGCATGCGGCC